>DATAIT010000120.1 GCA_036262515.1 Acidimicrobiales bacterium
TGCCGAGCGAGCGGTCGAGGAAGTCGACCCGGCCGACCCACTCGTGTCCACCGACGTCGACCTGCGCCTCCAGCGGCGCTCCGCCCGCCTCGGCCAGCAGGCGGGCGAAGCGCGCTTCGAGCCCGCTCGCCGGTGCCTGACGGCTGACCTCGACGTCGCCGAAGGCGAAGCCCGGGAGGCGCCACAGGGCGGCCGCCGACCCGTGCGACACCACCGTGCCCGGCCCGGCGTCGAGGACGGCGGTCATCAGGGCCTGCCGGATCGAGTGGCTCGAGCCGGTGAGACGCATGACCCGACCGGTCGGGGCGTCCCAGTCCGGGCCGGCCAGCCGGTTGCGCAACGCCGTCGTCGTCGCGCCGAGGCCGCGTGCCTGTTCCCGCGAGACCACGGAGTACTGGACCCCGGCCAGCCTCCGAAGATCGTCGTCCAGCGGCACGGCGTACAGGCAAGCAGCAGCCTGTGACACGACACGGCGGTCGCCCCCGCTCCCCTGCGTTCTGGCAGCGGAAATCGACCGTCAGCAGTCGGTTTCGGCTGCCAGAACGGCGGACGAGGGCGCCGACCCGCCCACTAGCCTCGGCGGTCGTGCCCACGTTCCAGGCCCCGAAGGGCACCTTCGACGTCCTGCCGCCCGCCTCGGCCCGCTACGAGCGCCTGGTCGGCAGGTTCGCCCGGCTGGTGGAGCGGGCCGGCTACGGGCTGGTGGTGAGCCCGATGTTCGAGGACATCGGCGTGTTCCGGCGGGTGGGGGAGAGCACCGACATCGTCCGCAAGGAGATGTTCGATTTCGAGGACAAGGGGGGCCGGCACGTGGCGCTCCGCCCCGAGGGCACCGCCTCCGTGGTGCGGGCCTTCGCCGAACACGGGCCTCCGGCACCGTTCAAGGCCTGGTACGTGGCGCCCCACTTCCGCCACGAGCGGCCCCAGGCGGGCCGCTTCCGCCAGCACCACCAGGTCGGCGTCGAAGCGCTCGGGTCGCACGATCCGGACCTCGACGCCGAGGTCATCTCGCTGGCGTGGCAGCTGTTCTGCGAGCTCGGGCTGACGCGTGTACGCCTGCGCCTCACCTCGCTGGGTGACGACACCTGTCGCCCGGCCTACCGGGAGGAACTGCTTGCGTACCTGCGCGAGCGCCGCGACCAGCTGTGCGACGAGCACCGCGACCGCATCGAGGACAATCCCCTCCGGGTCCTGGACTGCAAGCGCGACGCCTGCCGCACGGCCACGGCCGACGCCCCCCGGATGCTCGACCGGCTGTGCGAGGCCTGCAGCGCCCACTTCGAGCGGGTGAAGGCAGGTCTCGACGCGCTGGGCGTGCCGTACCACCTCGACCCGTCCCTGGTGCGGGGGCTCGACTACTACACCCGCACCACGTTCGAGTTCGAGGCCGGCGCGCTCGAGTCCGCCCAGAACGGCGCCGGCGGGGGTGGTCGCTACGACGGGCTGGTCGAGGCGATGGGCGGGCCGCCCACGCCGGGCATCGGCTTCGGCCTCGGCATCGAGCGCATCCTCCTGGCCTGTGACGCCGAGGGCGTCTTCCCGGTACCGGACGCGGTGCTCGACGTGTTCGTCGTCGACACCACCGGCGGCGAGACGGCCCGCGACCTCACCGCAGGCCTGCGGGCCGCCGGCGTGCGGGCCGACCGGGCGTGGGACGACCGGTCGTGGAAGTCGCAGATGAAGACGGCGATGCGGTCGACGGCGGCGCTGGCCGTGGTGGTCGAGCCGGAGCAGATCACGATCCGCACGCTGCGGGAGAAGGGCGAGGCCGAGACGGTGGACCGGGAGAAAGTGGTGGACCGAGTGCGAGAGCGACTGTCCTGACCATGCTGCGATCCGACTACTGCGGCACCCTCAGCGAGGCCGACGAAGGACGCCTGGTCAGTGTGTGCGGCTGGGTGGCGAGCCGGCGCGAGCACGGGCAGCACCTGGCCTTCGTCGACCTGCGCGACCACACCGGGATCGTCCAGTGCGTGGTGGACGGCGCCCAGGATCTCCGCTCGGAGTACGTCCTGCGGATCACCGGATCGGTGCGCCGGCGCAAGGCCGGCACGGCCAACCCGAACCTACCGACCGGCGACGTGGAGCTGGGCGACTGCGAGGTCGAGGTCCTGGCCGTCGCCGAGCCCCCGCCCTTCCCGCTCACCGACCGCACCGACGCCGACGAGACCGTCCGGCTGCGTCATCGTTACGTCGATCTGCGCCGCGACCGCATGCAGCGCAACCTCCGCCTGCGCGCCCGGGTGAACAGCAGCCTGCGGCGGGCCATGGAGGGCCAGGGCTTCGTCGAGGTGGAGACGCCGATGCTCGTCGCGTCCACGCCCGAAGGAGCGCGTGACTTCGTGGTGCCGTCGAGGCTGCATCCCGGCTCCTTCTACGCCCTGCCCCAGAGCCCCCAGCTTTTCAAGCAGCTGTGCATGGTCGGCGGGGTCGACCGCTACTACCAGATCGCCCGGTGTCTCCGGGACGAGGACCTGAGGGCCGACCGGCAGTTCGAGTTCCTGCAGCTCGACGTCGAGGCGTCGTTCGTGGGGCAGGAGGACGTCCTCGGCTTCATCACCGTGGCCGTGGCCGCGGCCACCGAGGAAGCCACGGGGACGGCCCCGTCGCCGTTCGCCCGGATGACGTGGACCGAGGCCTTGGAGCGCTACGGCACCGACAAGCCCGACGTGCGGTTCGGGATGGAGCTGATCGACCTCACCTCCGTGTTCGCGGACACCGGGTTCAACGCCTTCAAGGCCCCGGCGGTGAAGGGCATCTGCGTCGCCGGCGGCAGCGACACCACCCGCTCCCGGCTCGACGCCCTCACCGACAAGGCCAAGCAGTTCGGCGCCCGAGGGCTGGTGTGGATGCGCGTGGGCCCGGAGCTGGCGCTTGACTCGCCGGTGGCCCGGTTCCTCTCGCCCGACGAGCTCGCCGGCGTACCGGCCGCCCTCGGCGCTGCGCCCGGCGACCTGCTGTTGCTGGTGGCCGACGAGCGGCCGACGGTGAACCGCGTCCTCGGGCTCCTGCGCCTCGAGCTCGGGCGCCCTCCCGTCAACGAGGGCGGGTTCCACTTCCTCTGGGTCACCGACTTCCCGTTGTTCGAGGGGTTGGGCGATGACGGCCGGCCCATCCCGGCCCACCATCCCTTCACCATGCCGCACCCCGACGACCTCGACCGTCTGGAGAGCGACCCGCTGTCGGTCCGCTCGCAGGCGTACGACTTGGTGCTCAACGGCTGGGAGCTCGGGTCGGGAAGCGTGCGGATCCATCGCCGTGAGGTGCAGGAACGGGTGCTCGGCCTGCTCGGCATCGGACCCGAGGAGGCCCAGGGCCGGTTCGGCTTCCTCCTCGACGCCTTCCGCTACGGCGCGCCGCCCCACGCCGGCTTCGCCTTCGGGATCGACCGGCTGGTGGCTCTGCTGGCGGGTGAGGAGAACATCCGCGAGGTGATCGCCTTTCCGAAGACCCAGTCGGGCGCCGATCCCCTCACCGGCGCGCCCCAGGCGCTCGACCCCCACCACCTCACCGAGCTCGGCATCCGGGTCCTGCCCCCGAAGGGATGAGCGCCCCGCCGTCGGCGGGCGAGACAACACAGTTTCGATGTCTTCCATGTTCTGAGCGCCGCCGACCGTGTAGCGTCCTCCGCGGTGCCGGGCGCCCCAGACGACGACGACCTTCGACGGCGGGTCGACGGGGCCCGGGTGCCGGCGCCGGCCGCCGACAGGCGGGGCGGCGTCGAAGTGGGGCCGGCCGCCGACGGGCGCGGCGCCGCCGACGTGGGGCCGGTCGGGCCGGGGCCGGCCCCCACATGAGCCCGGGCGGCGCCCCACCCCGCAAGGGGCGCAGTGGCGAGGGTGGCGCCGGCGCGGACCTCTTCGAGGCGGGCCTGGAGCAGCGGCTGCGGGAGCGGGGCCCTCTGGCCAGCCGGCTGCGGCCGACGAGCCTCGACGACGTCCTGGGCCAGGAGCACCTCGTCGGACCACGGGGGGCGCTGCGGGCGCTGGTCGAGGCCCGCAAGCTGACGTCGGTGATCCTCTGGGGACCGGCGGGGACGGGCAAGACCTCGATCGCCCGGCTGCTGGCCGACGCCGTCGGCGCCGCGTTCGAATCCCTGAGCGCGGTCAGCGCCGGCGTGAAGGACGTGCGGGAGGCGGCGGAACGGGCGAAGCGACGCCTGGCCGAGCAGGGCCAGGCCACCGTGCTGCTGCTCGACGAGGTCCACCGGTTCAGCAAGTCCCAGCAGGACGCGCTCCTCCCGAGCGTCGAGGACGGCACCCTCACCCTGGTCGGCGCCACGACGGAGAACCCCTTCTTCGAGGTGAACAGCCCGCTGCTGAGCCGCTCCACGCTGTTCCGCCTCGAGCCCCTGGACCCCGACGCGCTCCGAATGCTGCTCGGGCGGGGCGTGGACGCCGAGAACGGCACGATCGAGCCCGACGCAGCCGAGGCCATCGTCGCCTCCGTCGACGGGGACGGGCGCGCCCTCCTCACCACCCTCGAGGTCGCGCTGGCCCTCGCCGGCGAGGGGCGGACCGTGGCCCTCGACGACGTGGAGCGGGCGCGCACGACCCGTGCGCTGACGTGGGGCCGCGACGACCACTACGACGTGATCAGCGCCTTCATCAAGAGCATCCGGGGCGGTGATCCCGACGCCGGGCTTCACTGGCTGGCCCGGATGATCACGGCCGGCGAGGACCCCCGCTTCATCGCCCGCCGCCTGGTCGTCCTGGCCAGCGAGGACGTGGGGATGGCCGACCCCACGAGCCTCCTCGTGGCCACTGCCGCCGCCCACGCCGTCGAGTACGTCGGCCTCCCCGAGGCCCAGCTCAACCTCGCCCAAGCGGTGGTCCACCTGGCCACCGCCCCCAAGTCGAACCGGACGGCGCTCGGGATCTGGAAGGCCCTCGAGGACGTGCGGTCCCGCCCCACCGGTTCGGTGCCTCCCCACCTGCGCGACAGCCACTACGCCGGAGCCCGGCGGATCGGCCACGGGGCCGGCTACGTCTACCCGCACGACGACCCCCGAGGCTGGGTCGGGCAGGACTACCTGCCCCAGGAGCTGGCCGGCACCCGGTACTACGAGCCGTCCGGGCACGGCTACGAGGCGGAGCTCCGAGCCCGGGTCCAGGGCGACGGATCGGAAACCAGTCCCGGCACCGCCGGCGACGGCAACGGCGACTGACCGATCGTCCCCTGGGCCGCGAGACCGGCGACGACTATCCTCACGACGATCCGCGGGGCTGGGCCCCCCAGGAGCACCGGCCACCGGAGACCGCCGGCCGTGTGTACCACCAGCCGTCCGCCCAGGGCGAGGAACCAGGGATCGAGGAGCGCATGCGAGCGACGCGGACGGACAGGGGAGGCGAGTGACGACCGGAGAGGTCGCCGCCCTCATCGCGTCCCTGGCTGCCCTGGTGCTCGCCGTCGGTTCCCTGTTCGCACTCGCCTCGCTGAGCCGGACCCTGCGGTCGGCGCGGGGCGCGGTCGAGGAGCTGCGCAGGGAAGCCGTGCCGCTGCTCGCAAACCTTCGGGTCACGATCGACCAGGCCAACGCCGAGCTGGTACGGGTCGACGGGGTGATGGAGCGGGCCGAGAGCATCAGCTCCACGGTCGACTCCGCCTCGAGGCTCGCCTACCTGGCGTTCGGCAACCCCATCATCAAGGCCATGGCGATCGCCGCCGGAACGTCCCGGGCCGCCCGCCGCCTCCGCCGCCGGAACGACTGAGCTGCGTGGTCAAGCGTCTGTTCTGGCTGGTCGTCGGCGCCGCGTTCGGGTTCGGCATGAGCTTCTGGGTCACACGGGCGGTACGCGGGAAGGTCGCCAGGCTGTCTCCCGACCACGTGTCGGCCGAGCTGGCCAAGTCGGTGCGCGCCCTCGGCGCCGACCTGCGGGCCGCTGTCTCCGAGGGCGTCGCCGGTATGCGGGACCGGGAGGTCGAGCTGCGCGATGCGGTCGAGCGCAACCGCAGCAACGGATGACCAGCATCTAGGCTCGCCCTCCGACATGGACGCCGAATCCCTTCGAAAGGTCTTCACCGGGTACTTCGTCGAGCGTGGTCACACGGCCGTGGCGTCCGCCGGCCTGGTGCCGCACCATCCCCGGGCCCCGCTGTTCACCAACGCCGGGATGAACCAGTTCCTGCCCGTGTTCCTGGGTGAGGAGCCCCCCAGCTACGACAGGGCCACGTCGGTGCAGAAGTGCGTGCGCATCATGGGCAAGCACGACGACATCGACAACATCGGTATCAGCACCCGGCACGTCACGTTCTTCGAGATGCTGGGCAACTTCAGCTTTGGCGACTACTTCAAGTCCGAAGCCATCCCGTACGCGTGGGAGCTCGTCACGGAGGGCTTCGGTCTCGATCCCGCACGCCTGTGGGTCACCGTCCACGTCGACGACGACGAGGCGGCGGGCATCTGGCGCGACACGGTCGGCCTGCCGGCCGAGCGCATCCAGCGCATGGGCGCCGACAACTTCTGGGAGATGGGCGAGACCGGTCCCTGCGGGCCGTGCTCCGAGATCTTCTACGACAAGGGGGAGGCCTACGGGCCGCCGGGCGGCCCGGCACACGGCGGCGAGGAGCGCTTCGTCGAGTTCTGGAACCTGGTCTTCATGCAGTACGACCGCCAAGCCGACGGAACGCTGCTCGATCTCCCCCGCCGCAACATCGACACCGGCCTCGGCTTCGAACGAACGCTCTGCATCCTCCAGGGCGTCGACTCGGTGTTCGACACCGACGTCCTCAAGCCGCTGGTGGACGCGGCGGCGCGCATCACGGGCCACACCTACGGCGCCGACGTCCGCACCGACGTGTCGCTGCGGATCCTGGCCGACCACGCCCGCACCATGAGCTTCCTCGTGAGCGACGGCGTCCAGCCGTCCAACGAGGGACGGGGCTACGTCCTGCGCCGGATCATCCGTCGCGCCGTCCGCCAGGCGTTCCAGCTCGGCGTGGAGCACCCCGTCACGCCGGCGATGGTGCAGGCCGTCGTCACCGTGATGGGCGGCGCCTACCCCGACCTGGCCCGCAACGCCGCTGCCGTCGCCGACATCGCGGCCCGCGAGGAATCTCGCTTCCGGGAGACGCTGCGGCGCGGGATGGCCGCCCTCGACGCCGCCCTCGAGGGGTCCACCGAGGTCCCCGGGTCGGTGGCCTTCCTCCTGCACGACACCTTCGGGTTCCCCATCGAGCTGATCCGCGAGATCGCCGCCGAGCGCGGCGCCACCGTCGACGAGACCGGGTTCCGCTCCGCCATGGACGAGCAGCGGCGTCGGGCCCGCGCCAGTCGCGGTTCGGCGGTCGCGGCCGATGCCGGGGGTGCCACCTACCGCGAGCTGGTGGACCGGTTCGGCACCACCGAGTTCGTCGGCTACGCGCACGACGAGAGCGCGGCGAAGGTGCTCGCCGTGCTCCCGGTCGACGACGGCACGGTCGAGATCTTCCTCGACCGCACTCCCTTCTACGCCGAGAGCGGCGGCCAGGTCGGCGACACGGGCACCATCGTCACCACCGGCGGCCAGGCCCTCGTGCTCGACACCACCGCGCCCCTCCCCGGGCTGCACCGCCACACGGCCCGCGTCGTTGAGGGGACGGTCGAGGCCGGCCAGGAGGCGGCCGCCACCGTCGACGACGCGCGCCGCGACGCCATCCGCCGCAACCACACCGGCACCCACCTCCTCCACTGGGGGCTGCGGGACGCGCTCGGCGTGCACGTGCAGCAGCAGGGCTCGCTGGTCGGCCCCGACTACCTGCGGTTCGACTTCAGCAACCCCGGCCCCGTCGACGCGGCCAAGCTGGCCCAGGTCGAGGAGCTGGTCAACGAGCAGATCCTGGCCAACGACCCCGTCCGCACCTACGAGACGTCGAAGAGCCACGCCGAGCAGCTGGGCGCCATCGCCTTCTTCGGTGACAAGTACGGGGAGTACGTCCGGGTGGTGGAGGCGGGCAGGCGCTCCATGGAGCTGTGCGGCGGTACCCACGTGGGCGCCCTGGGCATGATCGGACCGGTGAAGGTCCTGTCGGAGAGCTCGATCGGGTCCAACCTGCGGCGCATCACCGCCGTCACCGGCACGAGCACCCTCCAGCGCATCCGGGACGAGGAGCGGCTGCTCGCACGGGCCGCCGCGTTGCTGCGGGCCGAGCCGGACGAGGTGCCCAGCGCCCTCGAGCGGGTCCTCGAGCACCAGAAGGCGCTCGAGGTCGAGCTGAAGGCGCTGCGCAGCCAGGCGGCGGCGGGCGACGCCACGGCGCTGGCCGCAGGCGCGGTGGGCGGCATCGTGGTGGCCCGCCGCGACCGCCTCACGCCCGATCAGCTCCGCCAGCTGGCGCTCACCGTGCGCAGCTCGCCCGGCATCCGCGCCGTGGCGCTGGCCGGCACGCCCGACGGTGCGAAGGTGGGCCTCGTGGTGGCCGTGGCGGCCGGGTCGGGTCTGGAGGCGCCCGCCCTCGTGGGCGAGGCGGCCCGGCTCGTGGGCGGTGGTGGGGGCGGCAAGGGCGACGTCGCCATGGCCGGTGGCCGCGACCCCTCCCGCATCGACGACGCCCTCGACGCGCTCCGCTCGCGCCTGAGCAGTTGAGGGACCGACGCCCGTCCCCGCCGGCGGCCGCCGAGACCCCGGGCGCTCCCAGCACCACCAGCCGGGCTGCCGCCGAACCGACGGGCGCAGCCGGCTCCGCCGGCGCCCCGACGCACGGACGAGCGGGCGCTCGACCGCACGGACGGGTCGTCGGGATCGATCTCGGGACCCGGCGGATCGGCGTGGCTGTGTCCGACGTCACGGGCACGCTGGCGTCGCCGCGCACCGTCGTCGACCGCAGCGGCGACCCGGCCGCCGACCACCGCCGCCTGGCGGAGATCGTCGTCGAGGTCGGCGCCGAGCGGGTCGTGGTGGGCATGCCCGTGTCGCTCGACGGCTCGTCGGGCATGGCGGCGAAGGCGGCGGCCGAGGAGGTCGCCGCTCTCGCCCTCGTCGTGGGCGTGCCGGTGGAGACCTACGACGAGCGCCTCACCACGGTCTCCGCCCGCCAGGCGCTGCGGGCCGGCGGGACCAGGGCTCGCCAGCAGCGGGCTGTCATCGACAAGGCGGCCGCCGCCGTGCTGTTGCAGGCGTGGCTGGACGGGAGGAGCCGGTGAGCATCGAGTACGAGGCCATGCCCGACCGACCGGGGCCGTGGGGGAGGCGCATCGTCGTCGCCTTCGGCGTGCTGCTCGTGGCCGTGGTCCTCGTCGGCGGGCTCGGACTGCTGTACGTCCGCAACCAGATCGACCCCAAGGGTCCGGCCGGGTCGAAGGTGACGGTGGATGTGCCGCTGGGCTCGTCCACCCAGCGCATCGCCTCCCTGCTCGAGCAGGGAGGAGTGGTCAAGAACGCCCGCAACTTCCGCCTCTACGTCCGCGTGAAGAGCGCCGGACCGTTCCAGGCCGGCTCCTACGAGCTGCGGAAGAACTCCTCATTCGACGACGTGATCGGCGTCCTCTCGAAGGGTCCGAAGCTCACGTTCGAGAGGCTCACCGTTCCCGAGGGGCTCACCATCAAGCAGGTGGCCGATCTGGTGGGCAAGATGCCCGGCCGCTCGGCCGAGAGGTTCCTCGCCGCCACCACCGACGGCACGGTGACCTCGAAGTACCTCCCCGCCGGCAGCAAGAATCTCGAGGGCCTGCTGTTCCCCGACACCTACAACTTCGAGGCCAAGGACGACGAGCACGCCATCCTGCAGCGCATGGTGTCGGCCTTCGACGCGGCGGCCGCCCAGGCCGGCATCGACGACGTCGGCCAGGGCGGGCTGGTCGATCCCTACCAGGCCGTGGTGGTGGCGTCGCTCGTGGAGCGGGAGGCGCGGGTGCCCGACGACCGCGGCATGGTGTCGCGGGTCATCTACAACCGCCTGGAGAAGAAGATGCTGCTCCAGGTGGACGCCACCGTGATCTACGCCCTGGGCAGGACGGGCGAGAAGGGGTTGCGGGTCCTGAACAAGGACCTCGAGGTCGACTCCCCGTACAACACGTACAAGTACCCCGGTCTGCCGCCGGCACCGATCGCCTCGCCCGGTGCCGCGTCGCTGCGCGCCGCCGTCGCGCCCACCGAGGGGCCGTGGCTCTACTACGTCGTCATCGACGCCGAGGGCCGCCACGCCTTCGCCACCACCCTGGCCGAGCACAACAGGAACATCGCGGCGGCGACGGCGGCGGGCGTCCGCTGAGGACCGACCGGGCAGGCGGGCCGGCATGGCCCACGTCGGCCACCCGCCTGGCCGCCGTCATCGGCCACCCCATCGGCCACTCGCTGTCCCCGGTGCTGCACAACGCCGCCTTCAGGGCGTCGAGGCTCGACTGGGTGTACCTGGCCTTCGACGTGCCGGCCGGCGCGGCGGGCGCCGCGCTCCAGGGGATGCGGGCGTTGGGGATCGAGGGCATGTCCGTGACGACCCCCCACAAGGACGACGTGGCCAGGCTGGTCGACCGGTGCTCGCCGACGGCCCTGAGACTCGGCGCCGTGAACACGGTGGTGAACCGGGGCGGTGAGCTGCTGGGGGAGAGCACCGACGGTCAGGGCTTCGTCGACGCCCTCCGCCTCGACCACGGCTTCGACCCGGCCGGCCGCCGCTGCGTGGTGCGGGGCTCGGGCGGGGCGTCGCGGGCCATCGTGCTGGCCCTCGCCGACGCCGGCGCGGCCGACGTCGTCGTCGTGCCGGGACGGGCGGTCGAAAAGGCCGGGGTGGCCGCCGCCCTGGCCGGTCCGGCCGGCCGGGTCGGTGCGGCGGCGGAGGCGTCGGCCGCCGACCTGGTCGTCAACGCCACCACGCTCGGGATGGCCGCCGGGCCGCCCGACCTGCCAGTCGACCCGTCGCTGCTCGGGCCCGGGCAGCTCGTCGTCGACATCGTGTACCCCACCACCC
>DATAIT010000121.1 GCA_036262515.1 Acidimicrobiales bacterium
TTGTCGGGGCCGCCGAGACGCGATCCGGGGCGCTCAAAACGTTGACCCGGGGGGCGTCGTGGTTTAATGTGGCGCAAAGTGGTGGACAGGGGAGGGGTCCCTCCCGCCCAGGGAGCACGGTGGTCCACAGTGGTGAGGAGCGCGTCGTCTCGTGGTTGTGAAGTTCTTCGGTCGCTACGAGCACGCGCTCGACCCCAAGGGCCGGGTCATCCTGCCGGCCAAGTTCCGGTCCCATTTCGAGCACGGGGGGTTCCTCACCCAGTACTGGGAAGGCTGTCTCGCTCTCTGGGCCCCGGACGAGTTCGAGAAGCAGATGTCGAGCATGGAAGAGTCCCAGGAGCTCGGGCGCTCGCAGCGCAACCTGGCCCGGGTGTGGGCCGCAGGGACCCAGGACGTGGAGATCGACAAGCAGGGCCGCCTGTTCATCGCCCCGTGGTTGCGGACCTTTGCCGGCCTGGAGACCGGCGTGCTCGTCAACGGTGCCCTCAATCGCATCGAGTTGTGGAGTCCCGACCGTTGGACTTCGAAGTTGGCGGCCACGGAGCAGATTCTGATCGACGACGCAGGCGAGGCGCCCTGACCTGGACCATGCGCAGCCCTTCGACCGGCACGGTGGAAGAACCCCTCTCCGCATCCTTCCCGATTCGACCGGGGAATTCCCCCGGCGGTACCGGGCGGGTCGAGGGGCTGCGGATGACCCAGGCGTTCACACACCGGCCCGTGATGGCCGCCGAAGTTGCCGACCTGCTGGCGACCGTCGCGCCGGGGCTGTTCGTGGACGCCACGCTCGGCGGGGCGGGCCACGCCCTTGCCGTACTGGCCGCCAACGCCGGCCTTCGCCTCGTGGGCATCGACCGGGACCCCGATGCCCTGGCCGCCGCCGAGGTTCACCTGGCACCCGTGGCCGATCGCGTCGTGGCGCTGCACCATGCCCGGTTCGACCTCCTGCCGTCGCTCGTGACCGAGCCCGTGAGCGCCGTGCTGCTGGACCTCGGTGTCAGTTCGCCCCAGTTCGACCGGCCCGATCGCGGCTTCTCCTACCGGGCCGAAGGGCCCCTCGACATGCGGATGGACCGCACCCAGCGCCGCACGGCTGCGGACATCGTCAACCGGCTCGGCGAGGACGCCCTGACCCGGCTTCTCGTCACCGGCGGCGAGGGGCGCTTCGCCCGCCGCATCGCCCGCACGTTGGTCGCTCGCCGGCCGATCGAGACGACGTCGCAACTCGTGGACGCGGTGAAGGACGCCATCCCCGCGCCCGCTCGGCGCTCTGGTGGCCATCCGGCCAAGCGGGTCTTCCAGGCGTTGCGCATCGCCGTGAACGACGAGCTCGACGTGCTCGGCCCGACCGTCGACGGCGCCATCGCCGCGCTGGCTCCCGGAGGGCGGATCGTCGTGCTCGCCTACCACTCGGGGGAGGACCGCATCGTCAAGGACCGCCTGGTGCGAGCGTCGACCGGCGGCTGCGTGTGCCCTCCCGGGCTGCCCTGCGTGTGTGGCGCGGTGCCGCTCGTGCGGCTGCTGAATCGTGGCGCCCGCAAGCCGTCGCCCGCCGAGGTCGCCGAGAACCGGCGGGCGGAGAGCGCCCGGTTGCGTGCCGCCGAGCGGCTGCCCGGCCCCGAGGACCGGGACGACGACCGCAGCGAGAGGAGAGGTCCGTGACCGCCATCCTTCCCGAGAGCGGCATGCGCCCGGCGCTCATCCCGCCGCTCGCACCCCGGACGCCGACGGCCGACGCCAAGCCCTCCCTCAGGGTCCTCGAACCCACGTACCGGACGCCTGCGCAGCGCCGGGCGCGAGCGCGCCTGACGGGGATGCTCGTCGTCATCGTCGTGGCCGCCGCCCTGTTCGGCCTGGTGACGTCCCACGTGGCGCTGACGCAGGGCCAGTTCCGGCTGGAGGCCATGCGCACGAAGGCCGACGAGGAGCAGGCCCACTACGAGCGCCTCCGGTTGGAGGTGGCGGAGCTCGAGTCGCCGGGTCGCATCGTCGCCGCCGCACAGGAGCGACTGGGCATGGTCCCGCCCCCTGGCATCACGTACCTGTCGCCGGTCGGGCCGGTCTCGGATCCCGTCGACGCGACCGACCCGGAACAGGCCGCAACCGACGACTGGTCCACCGTCAAGCGACAGCTGGCGAGTCGACCATGACACCGCCGCCCGGCGCACGGGATCGAGCCGCGCCGCTGGTGGGCCCGGCGCGGCCGATCCCCGTCGCGCCCTCGCGCCGGC
>DATAIT010000122.1 GCA_036262515.1 Acidimicrobiales bacterium
AGCTCTCTCTCGTGGCAAAACGACCGGTGGTCGAACTGATGGGCGTCCCCTGGCCACCCCGGCCCAGCATCTCGACGAACGCCGCACCCAATAGCCGCCGCTCGCGCTCGTCGAGGAGTGGAGCAGTCACCTCGAAGAAACGGCTGAGGCCCTCCTCGCTGACCTCCACGCCGTAATCGTAGGTCGCGCGACTAATTCATGCGCGGACCCTTAGCACGACGACACCAGGCCACACGAAAAAGGCTGTGACCAGCACAAACGCGGCGCCGGTGTGTCGGATGTGGGGGAAGCGCTCCCCCCTCCCAACAACCACGCAGCGTCGACAGTCTGTACCTGTTCTGGCCCAGCCGAGTCCAGTTCCGCCACTCAGCGTCGACTGTGTCGGAGGGGGGAGTACCAGTGTCGGAGGGGGGACTTGAACCCCCACGCCCTTGCGGGCACCAGCCCCTCAAGCTGGCGCGTCTACCTAATTCCGCCACTCCGACTCGCGCCCGGCGGTGGCGCGGCGGTCACTGTACCGCAGGGCCGAGTGGGCTCAGGAGTTCGCCCCGTCCCGCCACCACTCCCAGGAGTTCCACGCCCCGCTCAGCGCAAACGGGTTGGCCTGCGTGCCGTGGAGCCCGTTGCGCGCCGCCACCACGGGTGTGGGACGCCACAGCGGCAGGAACAGCGCCTCGTCCCGGAGCCTGGCCTCGAGTGAGCGCACGGCGCCCCGTTCACCGGCGTCGGCGGCGCGTGCCAGCGCCTCGTCGACGGACGCCCACCGGCAGGTCCAGCACGGCGCAGGGCTGTCGAACTGCGCAACGATCGCAGCCTGGTATGAACCCTCCGCCACCCAGCGCTCGACCCGGTCGGCCTCGGCGTTGCGCAGCTCGAGGCGGCCGCCACCGGGGTGGGCGTGCTTCTGCATCGACCGCTCGAGCGTGGCGGTCATCGGCTCCTCCAGCTCGCCGACCAGGTCGACGGTGACCCCGCGCAGCGCCGTGCTCGAGCCGGCGACCACACGTCCCCAGACCCGCTCGCCGTCCCCGCTGTCGAAGTCACGCACGACTGCCGCCTCGTCCCGGAGCAGCGTGCCCACGAAGGTGTCACGGTCCACGCTCGCCACGACGGCAGCGCGCTGGACGGGCCCGAGCCGGTCCGGCCGCAGCAGCAGTCCGACCCACCAACCTCCGGCCCTCGCCGATGACGCAGTGGACGCCGTGGCCGGCGGCGCGACCGACACGGAGACGCCCGACAGCGCCTCGAGCTGCCGCGTGCGCACGGTCGACGCGGGAGGCATCACCACGTCGAGCTCCCCCGTGGCCAGGAGCCGCCGGGCGATGACCACGTCGGGGACGAGGACGAGGCGCACCTCGTCGAGGAAGGGACGCCCGCCGTACCACCCTTCGTTGGCGGCCAGCACCGCTTCGAGGCCGGGGACGTACTGGCGGAGCACGAACGGGCCGCCGAACACGCCGGGTCGGGGAGCGGTCACCACGTCGGTCGCCGACCACAGTCGTCGCCAGCCAGGCAACGATTGGGTGAACCGGAGTGTCAGTACGCCGTCCGGACCCGGTCCGTCCACCCCTGCGACGAAGCGGCTGTCGGCCGAGCGACGCAGGTCGTCGGCCGTGATCGGTGAGCCGTCCGACCACGCCGCACCGGCCCGGAGCCGCAGCTGGGCCGAACGGCCGTCGGACCCGGTCTTGTCACTTCCCGGCACCACCAGCGACGGCATCCAGGTGCCGTCCGGTCCGGCCACGAAGAGCTGCGGAAGGACCAGGGCCCGCACGGCCGCGGCACCGAGCGTGGACCCGTCTGGATCGGGCTCACCCCATACCCCGACCCGCGCCGACCCGCCGCGCGGGTGTGCCGGAGCGGCACCGGTCGTCGGGACAGGGACCGCGCCCCGCGCCGGGGAGGACGACGAAGTGGAGGACGATGACGAGCCGGCGCTGCACGCGGATCCTGCGAGCGCAGCGGCCAGCAGCCACGCGCCGAGCACCGATCGCCGAGGTGTGGTGGTCATCGGTCCTCGGGTCAGCGGCCTGCGAGGCGGACCGCCGAGGCGTCGAAGGTGCCCATGCTCGTCACCACGAGGTCGCGCACGCGCCGGGACACCACCGATTGGAACTGGATCTGGGCGACGGGGATGACGGGCACGTCGCCCATGATCGCCTCCTCCGCCTCCCGGTACAGGCCGGCCCGCCGGACCCTGTCTCCCTCGCTGCGTGCGGCGGCCAGGAGCTCGTCGACATGGGTGTCGGCGAACCCGAAGAGATTGTTGCCCGAGTCGGAGCGGAAGAGCGGCCACAGAACGGCATCGGGCGACGGGTACGCCGCGATCCAACCGAGCCGGAACACCTCCTGGTCGCCCGACAGCACATGCCGGTCGTACTCCTCGGCGGGCGTCGCTCGCAGGGCGACGCGAATCCCGACGTCGGCCAGGCTTGCCTGCACGGCGCGGGCCATCGCCTCCTGAGTCGCATCGGCATCGAAGTCGAGGGACACCTCCGGGGGCGGCCCCGAGGCCGGCGGGAACGCCGCCGCCAGCAGCGCCTTGGCCCGCTCCGGGTCGTAATCGCAGGGACGGCACCCGCCCGACTCATGCCCGGGAACGCCGTCGAGCACCACCCCCGTCGCGGGCTCCGCGGTGCCGTGGTACACGGCTGCGACCAGCGCCCGCCGGTCGATGCCCGCCACGATGGCCTGCCGGAAACGCACGTCGGCCAGCTTCGGGCTCTTCAGGTTGAAGCCGTAGAACACCTCGGCCACATACGGCCGGAAGGCGTCGTCGCCGTACCGCCTGGCAGCGTCCTCTACCTCGTCTGGTGGAACCCGCGCCCAGTCCAGCCGCCCTCGAGTGAAGTCCGTGTACGCCGTCCGGACGTCGGCATAGCGCACGATGTCCACAACCCGGACGCCCGCCGATGATCTCGGCGAACGACGGAGCTCCAAGACGCCGTCCCGATCCGACACCACGCGGAAGGGTCCGCTGCCCACCGGCGCCTCGGCGAAGGGGGCGGCCGGGGGAGCAGCCTCCACGGCGTCCCTGGGAACGACCGACAGCAACGGGCTGGCGAGCACGCTGGCCAGCACGGCCACGGGCTCCTCCAGCGCGATCTCGACCACATCAGACGAAGGAGCGGTCACGCCCGCCAGGTCGGGGGCCCCGTTGCGGAAGGGGCCATAGCCGGCCACGGGCTGGAGCAGTTCGGCCCCGGGCGAACCCGACCCTCGGCGAGCGACCCGCTCGAACGAGTACTTCACGTCCGTGGCCGAGATCGTGCGCCCGTCGGCGAACAGGGCACCGGGTCGCAGGTGGAAGGTCCAGCGCCGCTGGTCGGGAGTGGTCTCCCACCGGGTCGCCAGGGACGGCACCGGCTCGAGGGTCCGGGGGTCGTAGGCCGTCAGCGAGTCGAAGAGCTGATCGGCCACCAGGGCCTGCTCGCTCGAGCGAGCCTGGGCCGGGTCGAGCGTTCCGAGCGGGCCGACCCCGATCCGAAGCGTCCCGCCGCCGTCACCGCCGTCGCCCCCGAGGCGGGACCGCGCCATCGGTCCGAGGACCACCACGGCCAGCAGGCCGACCCAGAGGATCCGCCGCATGCTCGGTCAGACGACCTCTTCGACCTCGGAGAAATGACAGGCCACGGGGTGGCCCTGGCCCCTGTCCACCAAGGCGGGCTCCTCGCTCGCGCAGATCTCCTGCGCCTTCCAGCAGCGGGTGCGGAATCGGCAGCCCGACGGCGGGTCGACGGTGCTGGGCAACTCCCCCTCGAGCACGATCCGTACCCGGGCTCGTTCGGCCACCGGGTCGGGCAGGGGGACGGCCGAGAGCAGGGCCTGGGTGTAGGGGTGCGACGGTCGCTTGTAGATGTCGTCGCGCGTGCCGGTCTCCATGATCTTGCCGAGGTACATCACCGCCACGCGATCGGAGATGTGGCGCACGACGGAGAGGTCGTGGGCGACGAAGAGGTAGGACACCCCGAGCCGCTCCTGAAGATCCTCGAGCAGGTTGACCACACCCGCCTGGATCGACACGTCGAGAGCGGACACGGGCTCGTCGAGGACGATCACCTTCGGCTCGAGGGCCAGGGCCCGGGCGATGCCGATGCGTTGGCGCTGCCCGCCGGAGAACTCGTGCGGATAGCGGTTGCCGTGCTCGGGGTTGAGCCCCACCAGCCGCAGCAGCTCGCGCGTCTCTGCTGACACGTTGGACCTCAGGCCGTGGATCTTGAGCGGCTCGGCGACGATCTCGTCCACGGTCATGCGGGGGTCGAGTGAGGCGTAGGGGTCCTGGAACACGATCTGAAGCTCACGACGCAGACGGCGCATCTGCTTCGGGCTCTGCGCCAGCAGGTCCAGATCGCCGAAGTGCACGGTCCCAGCCGTGGGTTCGTGGAGCCGGAGGATGCACCGGGCGATGGTGGACTTCCCCGACCCGGACTCCCCCACCAGCCCCAGCGTCTCGCCGGGGAACAGGTCGAACGAGACGCCGCACACAGCGTGGATGTCACCGATCCGGCGGCGGATGAGCTCGCCGGCGAAGACGGGGAAGTGCTTGACCAGGTCGCGCACGCGGACGATCGGCGCCCCGGTGCCGGGGGTCTCGACCGGTGCCGGGGAGGTCTGCCCGGCCGCCGGCGTGGTCTCCTCGGAGGCCGGGACCGGAGCGGGGACCGGGGCGCTCACCGGCTCGCCGGCTGCGGGTCGTGCAGCTCCTCGGCGTAGTGGCAGGCCGAGCGCTGGCCGAGCCCGCCCACGAACCGCAGCTCGGGTACCACCTCGCTGCACATCGGGCGCACGAAGCGGCAGCGCGGGTGGAACGGGCACCCGGAGGGCGGGTGCAACAGGCTGGGCGGTGCGCCCGTGATCGGGGTGAGCCGCTCCTTGCCCTCGGCGTCGAGGCGGGGCAGCGACTCGAGCAGGCCGAGGGTGTAGGGGTGCCTCGGCGCCAGGTACACGTCGTCCACCGCGCCCAGCTCCACGGCCCGCCCGGCGTACATGACGAGGACCCGGTCCGCCATACCGGCCACCACGCCCAGGTCATGCGTGATCAGGACGATGGCCGAGCGGGCCGCCGTCTGGGCCCGCTCCAGCACCTCCAGGATCTGCGCCTGGATGGTGACGTCGAGCGCCGTCGTCGGCTCGTCGGCGATGAGCACGTCGGGGTCGTTGGAGATCGCCATGGCGATCATGGCGCGTTGGCGCATGCCGCCAGAGAACTCGTGCGGGTATTGGTGGGCGCGCTGCGCCGGGTTGGCGATGCCGACGAGCTCGAGCAGCGCCACCGCCTTGGACGCCGCCTCCTTGGCGCTGACGTCGTGATGGACACGGATCGCCTCCGCGATCTGGTTGCCCACCGTGAAGACCGGATTGAGCGACGTGAGCGGGTCCTGGAACACCATGGCCACGTGGTTGCCGCGGTGGCGGCGGAGCTCCTTCTCCGCCACGCCGAGGATCTCCTGGCCCCGGAATCGCACCGAACCGGTGACCGTGGCCGTCTTCGGCAGCAGGCCCATCACCGCCATCATGGTGACGGACTTGCCGGAGCCCGACTCGCCGACGATGCCCACGATCTCCTCGGCGTCGACCGTGAAGCTCACGCCTCGAACGGCGTGCAGTGGCCCGTCGGGCGTGGCGAAGGTGACGTTGAGATCCTCGACGACGAGGACCGGCTGGGCTCCACTGCCCGGGACCGCTCCTTCCGTTCGGGGCGTCTCGGCCGGAAGACTCACGCCCGGATCCGCTTCTGCTGGGGGTCGATGGCGTCCCGCAGCCCGTCGCCGACGAAGTTGATGCACAGCGAGATCAGGACCAGGTACAGGCCGGGGAGGTAGAACAGCCACCATCGGGTGCGCGAGGCCACTGCGCCCTCGGCGACCAGGCGGCCCAGGGAAGTGTCCGGCTTGGCGATGCCGAACCCGAGGAACGACAGGGCCGTCTCGGTGATGATGGCGACGCCGATGAGGAGGGTGGCGTTGACGATGATGGGACCGAGGCTGTTCGGGACCAGGTGGCGCACGATGATGCGGCGGTCGGTTGCGCCGAGGGCGCGCGCCGCCTCCACGAACTCGCGCTCGCGCAGTGACAGGAAGATTCCGCGCACGACCCTGGCCAGCGGCATCCAGGCCAGGCCGGCGATGACGAACGACAGCGCCAGCCAGTTCCCGTTGTCGTCCCGGTACCGGGACGCCACGAGGAGCAGGACGGCGATGGTGGGGATGGTCAGGAACAGGTCGGTCAGCCGCATCAGGAGCGTCTCGATCCAACCGCGGTAGTACCCGGCCAGCGCGCCAACGAGCGCGCCGAACGTGGTCGACAGCGCAGCCACGAGGAACGCCACCATCAGCGACCGGCGTGCGCCGCGCAGCACCTGGGCGAAGGTGTCGTGGCCGATGGTGTCGGTGCCGAACCAGTGGTCCAGGGAGGGGGGAGACGAAAGGGCCGTCCTGCTCTGGTCCAAGTAGCTGTAGCGGGCGATTGAGCCCCCGAAGAACGACGCCAGCACCAGGATGAGCAGGATGATCGAGCTGGCCACGGCCAGCTTGTGGCGCAGGAACCGGCGCAGGACGCGCCTCGACTGGCTGGCCGCCTCGACGCCGAACTCGACCAGCTGGTCCGAGGAGGCCGGCTCAGGGGTGCCGACCGGTGCGGGAGCGATGTTGGCCATCAGGCACGCCTCGTTCGCGGGTCGAGGTAGCCGTAGAGCAGGTCGGCGACGAGGTTGAACACGACGACCAGCACCGCCGTCACGAGGAGCCATGCCTGGACCACGTTCACGTCCTTCACCTTGAGGGCATCGACGAGAAGGCGGCCCATGCCCGTCCACCCGAAGACGGTCTCGGTGATGACCGCCCCGCCGAGAATGGTGGCGAAGTCGATGGCGACGACGGTGACGACCGGGATGAGAGCATTGCGCAATGCGTGCCGGAAGAGGACACGCGTGCCCGCCAGACCCTTGGCGCGCGCGGTGCGGATGTAGTCGGCGTTGAGCACCTCCAGCATGCTGCCCCGGGTGAATCGGCTCCACGAGGCCATCGAGATCAGGATCAAGGTGAGGCTGGGCAGCAGCACGTGGCCGAGACGGTCGGCCTGCACGTTGAGGAAGCTGCCACCGAGGTCGGGCGTCTGTTCGCCGACGACGAAGAACAGCCGGCGCCCGAGGGCCAGGTTCATTCGGATGCCGATGTCGCGCAGCAGCGCGGCGAGCCAGAACACGGGCATGGAGAAGAACACGAACGAGAAGAACGTGGCCGTGTAGTCGAACTTGGAGTACTGCTTCACTGCCCCGACGGCCCCGATGGCGACGGCGAGGAGGACGGCCACGATGGTGGCGAACAGCACCAGCCGCATCGTCACGCCCAGCCGGCGCCAGAGCAGGGGCCGGACCTCCTCGTTGGTCGCCGACGACCGTCCCAGGTCGCCCCTGGCCACCCCGGTCACCCAATCCGCATAGCGCTCGAGGACGGGCTTGTCGAGGCCCAGTTGCTTCTCCCGCACACGGATGGTGGCCTCGGAGACGCCGGGGCGAAGCTTCAGATCACCGAGTGGGTCACCGCCGGCGGTGGCGACCAGCATGAACACGATGAAACTGGACGCGATGACCACCGGTATGGACACCGCCAGCCGGCGCAGGGTGAATGCGAGCACTCGTCAGCCAGTATGCACGGCCCGGCGCGCTGTGGCGCGCGCCGGGCCATTCATACCACTTGCGCCTTTTACTCGGCTGCTGCCTTGAAGCCCCAGTTCAACGAGTTCCAGAACGGGCCCTCGGTGCTGGTGTTGTCCGAGATGTTGGCGTACTTGTCGCTGTAGGCCAGAAGCCCGACCGGCTTCTGGAACAGCGGGATGCTGGCCAGGCCCTCCCAGATCAGCTCGTCGACCTTGTTGAGCTGATCGGCGCGGTCGCCCTCGTCGAGGATGGTGGCTGCCTTCTTGATGGCGGCGTCGACCTCCGGGCTCGAGAACTTGCCGAAGTTCGAGTCGCTGGTGGACTCGTACTCCTGCTGGGCGCCACTCACCTCGTACGGCGTACCGACCCAGGCGAAGATGAAGAGGTCGAAGTCGCCCTTGGAACCGATGCCGCCGATGGTGTCGGGGTCACCGAAGTTGGCGATCTTGATCTCGATGCCGACCTCCTTGAGATCGGCCTGCATGAGCTCCTCCATCTGCTCGCGCAGCGGGTTGGGGCTCTTCACCCGGAGGCGGAAGGACAGGCGCTTGCCGTCCTTGGCGTAGATCCCGTCGGGACCCTTTGCGAACCCGGCCTTCTCCAAGCCGCCAGTGGCCTTGGCCACGTCCCGCTTGGCGTACTCCTGGCCGTGGGCCTCGTACTCGGGCTGGTTCGACATGAAGACGTGGTTGTCGAGGCGCTTGGCCTTGTCCGAGAAGGGCTTCATGAGCGTGTCGACGTAGCGGTCACGGTCGATCCCCCACGCCACGGCCTGGCGGACCTCCTTCATGGCCAGCAGCTCGTTCTTGAAGTTGAAGTCGAGATGCTCCCAGGTGGGCCCGAAGTTCAGCTCGTACTTGACGCCGGGGATCTCCTTCACCAGGTCGACCAGATCGGTCTGGGGCTGCGGGTAGATGAGCTGCACCTCGTTGTTGCGCAGCGCGTCGGGGTGGGTGGCAGGGTCGGGGATCTCGCGGAACACGATCGTGTCGAGATGGGGCTTGGGCCCCCACCACTTGTCGTTGCGCTCCAGCGTTATGGACTGACCCTTCACGTACTCCTTCAGCTTGTACGGCCCGGCCGAGACCAGCGGGTCCTTGTCGAAGCCCGTGTTCCACCCGTCGGGAAGCGTCTTGCCGATGTGGGCGGGAGGCATGGGGTCACCGAAGAGACCCTTGTACTCGACGTACGGCTCGTCGAAGGTCATGCGGAACGTCCTGTCGTCGACCTTCTCGAACTTGGTGACCTTGTCGAGACCGGCCGTGCTGGCGCAGTCGAGTCCGGACTCGTCCGCCCCTGTCTTGTCGTTCTTGGTCGTGGGCTCGCCCGGGTCGACCTTGTTGTTGCAGCTGAGGTAGTTCCATTCGAAGTCGTCCGGCGAGACCGGGACGCCGTCGCTCCACACCGCCTTCGGGTTGATCTTCCACTCGACGGTGAACGGGCTCTCGGAGGTCACCTCCGCCTCGCCCGCCAGCACGGCCGTCGGCTCGACGCTGAGGTCGGGCTTGGTGAGATAGGCGAAGGGCCACACGTGGCGCATGATGTGCCGGAGCTCGGCCAGGTTGTCCTTGGATGTCAGGTTGTTGAAGCCGGTGGGCTCCTGCTCGGCGGCATAGGCGATGGTGCCGCCCTCCTTCACCTTCGCCATGTCCGTGGTCTTGGCACCCGTCGTGTCCGTGCCGCCTGCGGTGTTGTCGTCGTCGCTGCCGCACGCGGCGGCGATCAGCGACATGGACAGGAGCATGCCGATCAACGCCATGCGGCGCTTTCCTCGAACCACCTGTGGGACCTCCTTTGTCGGTCCCGAAGGACCTCCTGCTGGGTGTTGCCCCCCGGTTACTGCAGGCGGATGGCGAGGATCGTCGTGGTGAAGGCGAAGACGACCGCCGTTGCGACGGTGATGCGGTCGAGATTGCGCTCCACGACCGTCGACCCTGCCGCTGCGCTTCCCATGGCACCACCGAACATGTCGGACAGGCCTCCGCCCCGTCCGCTGTGCAACAGGATCAATGCGATCAGCAGCACGGAGACGAGCAGATGGATTCCGACGACGACAGCGGTCAGCACGGGGATTCAGGGTAACAGACGTCGCGAATCATTCAGTGACAATGCGAGAGCGCACGATTCGTGCGAAATCGTCCGCGTCGAGGCTGGCGCCGCCGACCAGCGCCCCGTCGATGTCAGGCTGGGCCATCAGCTCGGCCGTGTTGGCGGGCTTCACCGACCCGCCGTACTGGATACGGATCGACGACGATGCCTCATCGGCGATGTCGCCGACCGTCGTCCGGATGAGGGCGCACATGGCCTGCGCGTCGTCGGCCGTGGCCGTGCGCCCCGTCCCGATCGCCCAGATGGGTTCGTAGGCGATGACCATGGCGGCGATCTGCTCCGCGCTCAGCCCTGCGAGCCCGGCCCGGACCTGACCGTCGACCTTGCCCTCGGCGCCGCCCGCCTCCCGTTCGTCGAGGGTCTCGCCCACGCACATGATCGGCGTCATACCGGCCGCGAACACCGCCTTGGCCTTCTTGTTCACCGTCTCGTCGGTCTCCCCGAACAGCTCGCGCCGCTCCGAGTGGCCGACGATGACATAGGAGACCTCGAGCTTGGCCAGCATCGACGGACTCACCTCACCGGTGAACGCGCCATGGTCCTCCCAGTAGCAGTTCTGGGCTCCCAGGGCGAGCTTCAGCTTGTCCGCGAGGATGACCGTCTGCACCGATCGGAGGGAGACGAAGGTGGGGTGCACCGACACGTCGACGGCGTCGTAGTCCTCGTCGCGCAGGGCATAGGAGAGCTTCTGCACCACCGCGATGGCATCGAGGTGGGTGTGGTGCATCTTCCAGTTGCCGCTGATGAGCGGCTTCCTGTCACTCACGGCTCGCTGCCTCCCTCAGTGCGGCCAAGCCGGGGAGGTCGCCCTTCTCGATGTACTCGAGCGACGCCCCGCCGCCGGTGGACACGTGGTCGATGCGGTCGGCCAGGCCGAAGGCGGCGATGGCGCTGGCGCTGTCACCACCCCCGATCACGGTGAAGCCCTTGGCATCGGCCAGTGCCTCGGCCACCGCACGCGTCCCGGCCGCGAAGCGGGGATCCTCGAACACGCCCATGGGCCCGTTCCACAGCACGGTGCCGCCACCGGTGACCTCGTCGGCGAACGCGGCGGCCGTTCCCGGGCCGATGTCGAGGCCCTTCCACTCCGCAGGGAGGTCCTGCCCGAAGGTGCGGACCTCGCCGCCGGCGTCCGGCTTGCCGATCTCACCGCCCGGGCCCAGGGCGATCACGTCGGTCGGGATGAGGATCTTGCGCCCGCTGTCGAGGAACCGCTTGCACGCGTCGACCTGGTCCTCCTCGAGGAGGGAGTCCCCGACGTCGTGGCCCATCGCCTCGAGGAAGGTGAAGCACATGCCGCCGCCGATGACGAGCGTGTCGACGCTCTCGAGGAGAGCGTCGATCACCTTCAGCTTGTCGCTCACCTTCGAGCCGCCGAGCACGGCCACGAAGGGTCGCTCCGGCTTCTCCAGCAGCGTGCTGAGGACCTCGACCTCGCGGGCCAGGCACCGACCGGCGGCGCTGGGCAGGCCGCGGGCGGGCGGGCCGACGATGGAGGCGTGGGCCCGGTGGGCGGCGCCGAAGGCGTCGTTCACGTAGAGGTCCTGGCCCTCGACCAGCTTGTCGACGAAGGCGCTGTCGTTGGCCTCCTCGCCGGCGTCGTACCGCAGGTTCTCCAGCAGCTCCACACCCGGCGCCAGTTCGGCCAGGCGGGCGCGTACGGGCTCCACGGTGTACTTCGGGTCCGGCTTGCCCTTCGGCCGACCGAGATGGGTGCAGGCGGTGACCGTCGCCCCGTGCTCCTGCAACCACTCGATCGTGGGCAGGGCGGCGCGGATGCGGAGGTCGTCGTCGATGTGCCCGTCGGAGATGGGGACGTTGAAGTCGGCGCGGAGAAGGACCCGCTTGCCCGAAGGATCCGGCAGGTCCTCCAACTGGGGAAGGCCCACTACTTCTGGTTGGCTGCGCCCACGATGAGGGCCAGGTCGACGAGGCGGTTCGAGTACCCCCACTCGTTGTCGTACCAGCCAAGCACCTTCACCATGGTGCCCATGGCCATCGTGAGGCCCGAGTCGAACGTGCAGCTGGCCGGCGAGCCCACGATGTCGGACGACACGATCGGGTCCTCGGTGTAGACGAGCACCTTCGACAGCGGGCCGTCCTGGGCCGCCTTCTCGAACGCCGAGTTGACCTCGTCGACCGTGACCTCGCGACCCAGGATGGCCACCAGGTCGGTGATGGAGCCGTCCTGCACGGGCACCCGGAGGGCCGTGCCGTCGAGCTTGCCCTGCATGGCCTGCAGCACCAGGCCGGTGGCCCGGGCCGCACCGGTGGACGACGGGGTGATGTTGGCCGCGGCCGCACGCGAGCGCCGCAGGTCCTTGTGGGCCAGGTCGAGGAGGTTCTGGTCGTTGGTGTAGGCGTGCACCGTGGTCATCAGGCCCTTCTCCACGCCGAAGGCGTCGTCGAGGACCTTCACCATCGGCACGAAGCAGTTCGTGGTGCACGAGGCGTTGGACACGACGGTGTGGGCCGCAGGGTCGAACGTGTCGTCGTTGACGCCGACGCAGAACGTGCCGTCCACGTTGGTGGCGGGGGCCGAGATGACGACCCGGGGAGCGCCCGCCTTGACGTGGGCGCTTGCCTTCTCGCCGTCGGTGAAGAAGCCGGTGGACTCCACGACCACGTCGACGCCGAGGTCGCCCCACGGCAGGTTGGCGGGGTCGCGCTCGGCGAAGACCTTGATCTCCTTGCCGTCGACGGTGATCGAGTTGTCGCCGGAGACCACTTCGGCGTCGAGGCGGCCATGCGTCGAGTCGTACTTGAGGAGGTGGCCGTTGGTGGATGGCGGAACGAGGTCGTTGACCCCCACCACCTCGAGGTCGGCGCCCGCCGCTCTCGCCGCCCGGAAGAAGTTGCGCCCGATGCGCCCGAAGCCGTTGATGCCGACCCGTACGGTCATGTATCTGCCTCCCGAAGTGTCGCGGTGGATCCGCTCGATCCGCCGAGCAGAACCCTATCGGAGCAGAGCCGAGAGGGCACCCGCCAGTCTGGCCGGATCATGACCTCTGCCGTCGTCCCGTGCCAGGTCGGCGACGTAAACCGGGACGGCAAGGCGGCTCTCGTCCGGCGGGGTGAACCGCGTGTCGAAGAGCACGGCGTCGATCTCGACGCCGTGGGCGAGGAGGGCCTCCACGTGGGCGACGGCGTCGAACCCGGCCGCCTCCGGCACCTGTGCCCCGAGGTTGCACACGTAGACCCGGAGGGCGGTGGTGGCGGCCAGTGCGTCGCGCAGGGCGATGGGGGCGAGGGCGGCAAGGACGCTCGTGAACAGCGACCCCGGCCCGAGCACCACCTGGTCGGCCGCCCGCATGGCGTCGAGACCAGCCGGCGGCGGCTGCGCGTCGGCCGGCGCGATCGAGACCCGCTTGATCCGGCCTGCGGCGGTCCCGGTGGCGATCGCCAGCTGACCCCGCACCGTCGCCTTCTCTCCTTCGGCCTCCAGCACGACGGGGCTCGTGGTGGCCGGAAGGACCCGCCCCCCGTCGCCGACGCCGACGAGACGGCCGGCCTCGTCGAGGGCGGTGAGGAAGTCGCCCGTCACGGCGCTCAGCCCGGCGATCACCATGTTGCCGAGTGAGTGCCCGTCGAGGTCCCCTGCGTCGAAGCGGTGCTCGAATGCCCGGCCCCACACCGAGTCGGGGTCCCCCATGGCGACGAGGCACCGACGGATGTCGCCCGGAGGGCTGATGCCGAGCGCCTGCCGGAGTCGGCCGCTCGACCCGCCGTCGTCGGCCACGCTCACGATCGCCGTCACGTGGGCGGCGTAGCGCCGCACGGCGGTGATGCTGGCCGCCAGCCCATGGCCGCCGCCCACGGCCACGACCCGCGGCTTCACCGGTCCAGGTCCCTGTGGTTGACGACCGGCTTGAACCCGTGGCCCTCCATGGCCCGGGCCACCGCCTCGGCCAGGACCACCGACCGGTGCCGCCCGCCGGTGCAGCCCACGGCCACGGAGAGGTACGTCTTCCCCTCCTTCACGTAGCCGGGCAGGAGCAGGGTGAACAGGTCGTCCAGCTTGGCGAGGAACTCCTTGGTGTCGGCCTGGGCCATGACGTAGTCCCGCACCGGGGCGTCGAGCCCGGTCAGCGGGCGCAGCTCGTCCACCCAGTGGGGGTTGGGGAGGAAGCGGCAGTCGAACACCAGGTCCACGTCGAGCGGGATTCCGTGCTGGTAGCCGAACGAGATGACCGAGGTGCGCAGACCGCCCTTCGGATCGGAGTCGAACAGGTCGACCAGACGGTCCCGCAGCTGGTGGACGTTGAGCTCGGTGGTGTCGACCCGGATGTCGGCCTGGGCCTTGATCGTGGCGAGGGACTCGCGCTCGCGGGCGATGCCCTCCCCCACGGTGTCGGCGCCGACCGGATGGCGGCGACGGGTTCCCTCGAACCGGCGGACCAGGGCGTCGTCGGCAGCGTCGAGGAACAGGACCCTCACCGGCGAGCCCGTGCGCCGGAGGTGGTCGATGGCGGCGGTGAGCTCGTCCACGTAGGCCCCGCCGCTCCGCCCGCTGACGAGGGCGATCTTGTCGCTCTCGCCTCCGGGAAGGGCCAGTCCCGCCACCTGCGGGATCAGGGAAGGCGGCAGGTTGTCGATGACCAGCCACCCCAGATCCTCCAGCGTGGCCGCCGCCGTGCTCCTCCCGGCGCCCGACAACCCGGTCACGATCAGGTACTCGGCCATGTCCCGGCCATTGTCACAGGCCCCGGCGATGCTTGACGCCGCCGACCGCGGCGGCACTCCGGCGCCGCCCCGGCCGCGGTTCCGGCTCGGCCGGCGGGTCGCCTTCCCTTCTTCGTCCGCTACACGACACGGGGTGTCGTCAAATGGGAAAAGAAGCGCTGGCGCAACTGGCAGGACGCCAGCACGGGCTGTTCGTCACCGCTCAGGCGTTCGAGCTCGGGCTGACGGTCCGTCAGATCCAGCACGGTGACCGGACCGGTCGATGGTCCCGTCTGCACCGGGGCGTCTACCGGATCACCGGCGCTCCGGCGACGGACCTGCAGCGGCTCCTCGCCGCCGTCCTCGGTCATGGCCCGGCGGCCGTGGCGTCGCACCGTGGGGCGGCCTGGCTGTGGGGCATGGCGGAAGACCTCCACCTCGACCTGTCGAGTCCGAGGCACGGGCCCCCCGTGCCCGGAGTCATGGCGTACCGGCGCCCGGCAGCGGACCTACGGCGAGTCGTGCGGCGAGGGATCCCCTGCACGGATCCGCTCCGCACGGTGGCCGACCTCGCAGCCTTGGGCGAGCGGGGGATCCTCGAGATCGCTCTCGACCGTGGGATCGCAGGTGGCCTGTTCTCCGTCGGGGCCATCCGGGCCGAGTTGGAGCGCCGGGCCGGGAAGGGTCGGCGGGGAGTGGGCCTGCTACGGGCGTGTGTCACCGAACGCCTCGACGACGACGGTGGCCGTACGAGCTGCCTCGAGAGCCCCATGGACCGCCTCATCGTGCGCCAACGCCTCCCGTTGCCGGAGCGCCAGTTCTGGCTGCCCAATACGCGGTACCGGCTCGACTACGCGTGGCCGTCCGCCAAGCTGGCGGTCGAGGTCGACGGCTACGAGAGCCATGCTGGGCTCGACGCCTTCCGCTCGGAGCGGGCCCGTCAGAACGTTCTGGTTCTCCTCGGGTGGACGGTGCTGCGGTTCACCTCCGACGACGTCCGCCGCCGCGCTCCCGTCGTGGCCGAGCAGATTCGCGCCGCGACACGTGCCGGGACGGCGCCTACGGGGTTCCTCGCTTCTCCGCACGCATGAACAGCAGGCGGGGGATGGTGGCGGCGGCGCTGTACTCGTCCGCCCGCTTGAGGAATCCAGGCGGTGGCGCCGGCTCCTCCATGCGCGCCACGAGGAGTCCAACCGCCGCCATGGCGTTGACGTACCGGGACAGGGGGCGATGGATGAAGGGGATGAACACGTCCTTCTCGACCTCTTCCAATGAGGTGTCCTCGACGAGGTAAGGACCGATGCGCCAGTACTGCTCCTCGAGGACCTGGTCGTCGATCCAGCCGCTGCCTGGGGTCTGCAGCAACGGATGGTTGAGGAAGAACAGGAAGCGGCCGCCGGGGACGAGCACACGTGCCACCTCGGCGATCGCCTGGTCGGGCTCGCGGATGTGCTCGAAGACCAGGCACGCCACCACGGCGTCGAAGGAGGCGTCGTCGAAAGGGAGGGCCCCGGCACCGGCGCGGACGTAGGCCGGCCCTCCGGCCCGTCGTCCCGCCGTGACGAGCTGGGCCCGGGTCGGATCCACGCCGACGACCATGGAGGATCCACCATCCGCCGCCAGGCGCGCGACCTGGCCCTCTCCGGTGCCGACATCGAGCACCCGGCTCGACCCGGCGAGGTGCTCGGCGGCGAGGGGCAGGATCTGCTCGACGTATTCGGGATCCGCTCCTTCGGTGAAACCCTCCTGCCACCAGCCGGCGTGCGTCTCCCACAGGTCGTCCGCCTCGTCGGCGCCGGCCACGTCAGATGTTGCGGACGGCTTGAAGCTGGGTCACCGGCATCGTCAGCGCGCCGGTCGTCTGCAGGTCGGCCAGGTCTCCGGTGCTCGGGCCGGCCGTCCAGGTGGCCGACCACAGCTGCGTCACGGTGATCGCCACCCCCGGCGAGGTGCGCTCGTAGACGTGGGTCACGTCGCCGGAGGGCCACGGACCGCCCTGGGAGCGCGTCGTCGTGGTGGTGCCATCGCCCCAGTCGACGCGGTACGTGGAAGTGGCGTGGATGGCGACGTCGTCACCAAGCGGGTTGTCGACGTCGAAGCGCTGCTCGCTCTCGCCAGCTATCTCGAGGTACACCCGCTTGCCCGTGATGGCGTAGTCGGGAACCACCTTGAGGACGGGGCTCGGCAGAACGCGAACGTCCCAGAAGCTCCGGGCCGCCTCATCGGCCGGCGGCGGAGACTCCCCCGGCGATGGCTTGGCGCACACCGGCAGGTCCATCGAGTACGTGGTGAACGGCCGCAGCTGCTCAGCTACGGCTTCGACGTGCGTCGTTCGGCGCTGCCGGCAGAACTGCCCGTCGACGTTGCTGTAGATCCAGAACGACCAGGTGGGAACCGGCCTCGCCGATGACGCATGGGCGACGCTGATGCTCCCGGAACTTGGCACCTCGCTTCGGATCTCGATGCTCGAACGGGAACGAACGTTGACAACGGGAACCGACTCCTCAGCCGATGACGCTGGGGCGACATCGATGAGAAGCATCGCCAAGAGGATCGATTTTACGATCACGGCTCGGTGCATGCCACGTCCTTGCTCGGTTGGCTACCGTCGCTTCGCCGACCGTCGAACGTGATTACCCAGGGGGTGGGGTTGAAGTGGCGAATATCGCGATCAGGGGGAATCGGTACCAACCCGACGAACTTGGGCGGACCGGGAGCGTCCGGTTCGTTGAACACCTTGAAGTAATCGCGGTTGCCCTGAAAGATGACGCACCCCGGCTCTGCGACGAGCACCCGCTCGACCGCCGTCTCTGGGTCTCCGGGCTCTGGCCGTAGCAGTCGGAGGTCATCCGAGAGAACCTCGCCCCAGAGTCGCCGCTCGAGGTCGAACGACTCTCCGCCGTATGCCGCTACCAGGTATCGATTGAACTCCTCGTCGACGACTCGCGTGTGCGCAAGATGTCGAGCTGCCTCGCCGGACAGATGGTCGAGAGCGGCCATGACCTTCGCTATGTAGGGCGCGTCGATGGTGGGCGGGACTTCGTAGGTGACGGTCGTGGTGGTCGTCGTGGACGACGACGTTGGCGCAGAGGGCACCGTCGTCTTCGGCTCGTCGGCTCCGCCGCCGTTTCCGCACGATGCGAGGGCGAAGCACGCAACGAACGCCACGACGGCCGGTCGGATCACCTTGCCGAGTCAAGTCGTGACAGACTCTCGTGTCAACCCGTTCCGGTCAAAAAGGAGAATCTCGATCGGTGAGGGGGGACTCCGGGGATCGGTCGCCCTGGAATCCGGCGTCACCCCCCCGGGCCCAGGCCTCGCCCGCCTCGTCTGCGGCCAGGCGACGCCAGCCGGGGAGCCCGGCCAGGCTCGCCAGCAGGCCCCGCCCCTCGTGGGCGAGGACGCAGGTGATCCCCAGCCGCCGCAACTCCATGTCCGCGTTGCCGGGGCGGGCGTCCTCGAGGAGAAGCTCCTGTCGGTGAAGATTGGTGGGGCCGTAGAGGTTGTTCCGCCCGTCCTGACTCACCGGCACATCGGGTCGGGCGAGGATGACGTAGCCGCCGAAGTCGTACTCGTTGAGCAGCCGGCACCCGCTCGGTAGCGCCTTGGCCACCTGGGGGTAGTCGGGCGATTGCATGGGGTCGACATCGAGGGGCGAAGCACCGAGGTGGATGGCTCCCCCCAGCAGCGCGCCGAGCGACATGGCCGCGACGGCTCGGCCTGGGTGCATCGGCAACGTCCAACCGTGCGACGCCAGTGCCGAACCCGCCGCTGTCAGGGCGTGAGCGCCGAAGGGAAGCAGGGCGAGCAGGGCGAAGGGCTGGTTCCGGATCCCTTGCAGCGTGAACGCCGTCAGAACCAAGGCGGGCAGCAGAAGGCGCCAGCCGAATCCTCGGCCCGAGCGGAGGGCGAGCACGACAGCGACCACCGCGACACCGAGAAGGAGGATCATGACCGCCACGTCCGAGCCGCGCGTGATGGACGGAGCCCGCCATTCCTCGATGTGCAGGTTCTCCGACTCCTTGGTGTTGCTGACCGCGTAGCTCCAGAGGCTCACTCCGTAGGGCGACGCCAAGCTGGCGACCACGCAAACGCTCGCGGTGAGGAGAGGGCGCTGCCACGAACGGCGGTCCATCGCCTCCCCAGCGCACATGATGACCAGTGCCACCACGCCCGCCACGACGGCGCCGTGCAGCGCCGCCCAGAGGGCGATGGTCGCGGCCAGCACCAGGTGGGCGACGAGCGGCGACGTGTCGCTGCCATTGCCGTCACCGGGAGGCGCTCGCGAACTGTCGAGCGCCCGAGCTGTCAGATCGAGGCAGACAACCAGGAGCACGAAGCTCACGAGCTGGGGCCGGACCGTCGCCCACGGGACTACGAACACCATGGCCACCCACACGGCACCCGCCCTCGCCCACCTGCCGGCCTCCAGACGGTCACTGAAGCGCCAGGCGACGACGACCAGCGCACCGAGGAGGAGTGCACGGAGCAGGGCCACCCCCGGCCAGCCGGCCACGTCGTAGAACACGCCGAGGACCGCTTGGAAACCCCAACCGTTCGGGTGCCACCGGTGCCCGAATGCCGTCCAGGAGAAAGCGTCCCGAGCGTTGACGGTGAAATGGCCGTCACTCCAGCGGTGCAGCATGAGCCGGGCCTGGGCGATGTGCCAGGGCGTGTCCGGGTCCGTGGGCACAACGCCGTGGAAGAGAAGGACGACGAGGAAAGCGCCTGCGCACGCAGCGAGGGGCCCGGACGACCGCTCGACGTCTGCCGACTCGGCGGCGTCGGTCACCCGTGGATCTTCGCGTACACCGCCGCAGCGACGTTGTTCGGGAGCCACGGCAACGCCTGGAGCATCTCCGCGGACGCCTTCTTCACTGCGGTCACCCCTCCCAGCTCCTTGAGCAACCGCGCCCGCCGGGTCGGGCCGAGGCCGGGGATGTCGTCGAGCACCGATGTCGTCATGCGCTTGGCCCGGAGCTGGCGGTGATAGGTGATGGCGAAGCGGTGCGCCTCGTCCCGCACCCGCTGGAGGAGATACAACGCCTCAGACTGGCGGGGAATTCGCACCGGGTCCGAGCGGCCGGGCACGAAGACCTCCTCGAACTGCTTGGCCAGGGCGGCTATCGGGATCTCGTCCTCCAGGCCCAGCTCCTCGAGAACACGGATGGCCACGGCCAACTGACCCTTGCCGCCGTCGACGAGGAGGAGCTGGGGCGGATAGGAGAAGCGGCGGCTGCGGTCGTCCCGCGGGCGGTCCCGCTCCGCCAGGAGTGCCGTGAACCGCCTGGTGAGCACCTCCTCCATGGCGGCGTAGTCGTCATTGCTCGCCACCGTCTTCACCTTGAACCGCCGGTACTCCGACTTGCGCGGAAGAGCGTCCTCGAGGACCACCATGGAACCGACGTAGTCGGTGCCCTGGATGTGGCTCATGTCGAAGCACTCGATCCGCAGCGGCGCCTCGGGAAGACCGAGCGCGTCCTGGAGGGAGTTGAGGGCCCGCGCCCGGCTGTTGTGGTCGGCCGACCGCTTCAGCCGGTGCCGGGTGAACTCCTCGCCGGCGTTTCGGGTGACCGTCTCGTGCAGGGCCCGCTTGTCGCCGCGCTGCGGTACCCGAACACTCACCCGCCCGCCCCGAAGACCGCTGAGCCACTCCTGGAGGACCTCAACGTCGTCAGGGACGTCGGGGACCAACACCTCCCTCGGAACCCCGAGGGCCGGCTCCTCGGCATACAGCTGCTGGACGACCGAGGCGACCAGCTGGGGCCGGCTCACGTCCTCGACCTTGTCGACGACGAACCCCTTCCGCCCCACGACGCGTCCACGGCGCACGTAGAAGACCTGGACGGCGGCCTCCAGCTCGTCCTCGACGAGGCCGACCACGTCGAGATCCTCGGCCCGGTCGGCGACCATCTGCTGCTTCTCGATGGCCTTGCGCACCGACGTCAGGCGATCCCGCAGGCGCGCGGCCCGTTCGTACTCGAGCTCGGTGGCAGCGCCGCGCATGTCCTGCTCGAGACGCCCGACGACAGAGGCGGTGTCTCCGTCGAGGAAGCCGACGAGCTCGTCCACGAGGCTCCCGTAGTCGTCACGACTGATCGCCTTGACGCACGGTCCGCTGCACTTCTCGATGTGGTAGTCGAGGCACGGACGCCCGAGGCGCTCGTGGTTGGCGAACTTGTTGTCCGAGCACGTGCGTATGGGAAACGTTCGGACGAG
>DATAIT010000123.1 GCA_036262515.1 Acidimicrobiales bacterium
ATGGGTGCGGCAGCGCTGCCAGCTGGCCTCGCCCAGCACGGCGGCGATGGCCGCCTTGATGCCGCCGTGGGCGTCGGAGACGACCAGCTCCACCCCGGCGAGGCCTCGGGCCACCAGGGAGCGCAGGAAGGCCGTCCACGCCGCGGTGTCCTCGGTGGTGACGATGTCGAAGCCGATGATCTCCCGCCGCCCCTCGGCGTTCACCGAGGTGGCGATCACGGCCGAGACGTTGACCACCCGGCCGCCCTCACGGACCTTCTGGGTGAGGGCGTCTATCCACAGGTAGCGATAGGGGCCGGCGTCGAGGGGGCGTTCCCGGAACTCGGTGACCTTGGCGTCGAGCTCGGCGGCCATCCTCGACACCTCGGACTTGGAGATGCCGTCGATGCCCATGGCCCGCACCAGGTCGTCGACCCGGCGAGTGGACACGCCCTCGACGTAGGCCTGGCCGATCACCGCCACCAGCGCCTGCTCGGCCCGACGACGGGGCACCAGCAGCCAGTCCGGGCGGTAGCTGCCTTCCCGCAGCTTGGGGATGGCCAGGTCGATGGTGCCCACCCGGGTGTCCCAGGGGCGCTGGCGGTAGCCGTTGCGGGAGTTGACCCGCTCCTCGCTCCGCTCGTTGTAGCCGGCCTCGCACAGCATCGAGGCGTGCGCCGACATCAGCGTCTCGGCGAACGCCGCCAGCAGGGCCCTGGCCAGGTCGCCGTCACCGTCCTCGGCGGTCAGGTGCTTGCTCAGCCACGCGCCGGGGTCGATAGTTGTAGGGACTGTCACCGTGTTCCTCCTCAAGTCGTTGTTGTGGAACTTCTTCTTGAGGTTGACGCGGTGACCGTCGCGTCCGGTGGACCCTCAGGCCTTCACCGGCTCGTACACCACTTCCTGGGACTCAACTCGGATTGGACGCGGACCATCTGAAACGGGGAGATACGGCGGGTCACGACCGGACACCAAAAGCCCTAGTCAGAGGCACTTTCTGCGGATATCCCCAGGTCAGAAAACCCCCCTCGAAAGTTCATGCTCTACTACGACATCTAGGCCGTTTTCGGGCTCTGAACGGGCGACGCCTCCGGTTCTTTTCCCGAAACACGACACCAGGTGTCGCCGAACTGGAAAAGAAGCCGGCCGTGACCCTACGTCGCCTGGCCGGCACCGGCGCCGGTATGGACGTGGGCGCGCTGGCCGTCGCGGTCGAAGATCATGACGAGCTCGGCCGGCCCGTCGACGGCGGCGAAGGCGTGCGGGGTCATGGTGGTGAATTCGGCTGCCTCGCCGGCCTCGACGACGATGTCCCGCTCGCCGAGCGACAAGCGCACGCGACCCTCCATGACGAAGAACCAGTCGTGACCCGGATGCACGCGCTGCTGGGGCGCCGTGCGGGTCGGTTGGAGACGCATCTTGACGGCGATCGTGCTCGCCGTCGGTCGGCTGAGCATCCAGGTCGTCCGCGTGCCCGACCTGCTCGGCGTAGGGCGGACGACGACGTCCTCGTCGTCCCGAACGTCGAGCAGGGCGTCAAGGCCGACGTGCAGAGCGGACGCGAGAGGCAGCAGGACGTCCAGGCTGATCGTGCGCTTGCCGGTCTCGACCCGGCTGATGGTCGAGGGGCTCAGGTTGGTGCGCGCCGCCAGCTCGTCGAGCGACAGCCCCAGGGTCGTGCGGAGGCTTCGCAGGCGGCTCCTTACCGATCGCTCGATCTCGTCGGACTCGACCATGTTCTCCACCGGCTCCTTGCGAATACCGCAAGACCTCATGCGGACTCAGCATCGACACGGTACCGTCCACGGCATGGGGGACCACACAACCCGCGTCGTCGAGCGGCACTGCGACGTCGCCGTCGTCGGAGGATCGGGCGCCGGACTGGCCGCTGCCCTGCAGCTGGCGCGCCAGCGCCGGGGGGTCATCGTCGTCGACGCCGGTGAACCGCGAAACGCCCCCGCGGCACACATGCACGGCTACCTGGGGCTCGAAGGGGCTGCGCCGTCGGCTCTCATCACCGCCGGCCGCGCCGAGGTCCGCAGCTACGGCGGCGAGATCCTCGCCGGTCGTGCCAATCGTGTGACCCGCACCGATGACGGCCACTTCCGAGTCGAGCTGGTGGGCGGCCACTCGATCGTCGCCCGACGGGTCGTTGCCGCGACCGGTCTGGTAGACCAGCTCCCGGACATCGAGGGCCTCGCCGAGCACTGGGGACGCGACGTCATCCACTGTCCGTTCTGCCACGGGTTCGAGGTTCGCGACCGGCGCGTCGTCCAGATCGTCACCCATCCCATGGGACTGCACACGGCCCCGCTGTTCCGCCAGCTCAGCGCCCGCTTCACCATCGTGCTCCACGACGGTGTAGACGTGGACGCCGCCGAGCTCGACGAGATGCGGGCCGCCGGCGTGGCGATCATCCGCCACCGCGTGCGCCGCATCGTCACCGGTGACGACGGGCGCGTCGCCGCCGTCGAGCTGGTCGACCACGAGCGCATCGAGGCCGACGCGGTCGTCGTCACCCCCCGGTTCCACGCCCGCGCCGAACCGTTCGCCGACGTCGGTCTCCGGCCGATGCCCCACCCGACGGGAATCGGAGACGTCGTGGAGACCGATGCGGGAGGCGAGACCGCAGTCCCCCGCGTCTTCGCATGCGGCAACGTCACCGATCCGAGCCAGCAAGTGCTGCAGGCGGCCGCCCACGGCAGCCGCGTCGGTGTCATGGTGAGCTTCAGCCTCGCCCACGAGGACATCCGCGCCGCGGCCCGACCAGCGTCCAACCAGGCCGACTGGGACCACCGCTACGGAAGCGACCACCTGTGGAGCGGGAACCCGAACGGCACGCTCGTCAACGAGGTCAGCGGCGTCACCCCTGGAAGCGCCCTCGACGTCGGCGCCGGCGAAGGCGCCGACGCGATCTGGCTGGCCGAGCAGGGCTGGCGCGTGACCGCCAACGACATCTCGCAGCGCGCCCTGCACCGGCTCAGCGCCGAGGCCGAGCGCCGCGGCCTGCGCGTCGACTGTCATCGTGAGGACGCCAACGCGCTCGATGCGTTCGAACCACGGGCATTCGACCTTGTCTCCGCGCAGTACGCCTCGATCTCCCGGACGCCCGACGGCCGCGCCGTTCGCAACCTGCTCGACGCCGTCGCTCCGGACGGCACGCTGCTCGTCGTGAGCCACGATCTCGAGCCGATGCGCGCACGGGTGGACACGCGCACCCACAGCCAGGCCTTCGATCCCGACGCCTACGTGCGGGTCGAGGACGTCGCAGCCGCGCTCGCCGGCTCCCCGGACTGGGACGTCGAGGTCCACGAGAAGCGGGCCAGGCCGCCAGGAGCCGCGTCGGCGTCGCGGCATGTCGACGACGTCGTGCTCCGCGCCCGCCGTCGCACCGTCGACGCCGTCGCATCCCCCCGACCCGTGCCGCCCACCGCACGGGGGTAGCGGTTGCCGAGGCGCCTGGCAAGCCCGTTCGGCCGCGACCAGGAGGATTTCGCCCGACCGGCGAATTTCCGCTTGCCTCCAGAACGCCCGAAATGTCAGAATCGTTCGGTCACCTGCCTCCACCCCCCTTGGAGACAGAGAAGACGTCAACAGCCCCGTCCCCACCCGAGGGCCGGGGCTGTTGCCGTTCCGGCGCCAACGCGGGGGCAGAAGATGGGGCTCGGGGAGCGTGTCGAGACGAAAGGGACGAACGTCTCGAGACCTGGGGTGCGCCAAGGTGCTCCCCGAGCCGGTACTCCCAGTATCGGCACACCGGCCCAGCGTCGACAAGACCGGCAGCCACCCTTTCGTCGGGGGCGCTAGCACCCCCGCGAAGCGGGCAGAAGGCGTCGGGCATTCACATTCAGGCCAGATCCGGTCCGGTCCGCCAGCCCGTCACACCCCATCGTTAGCCTGTCTCCATGCCGCCGGACCTCTTCGCCACCGCCCACCAGGGCATGGCCGTCGGGCCCGCACCGCACGGGCTGGGCACCCGCCAGGCCCGTGAGCAACTCGAGCACGCCATGCTGGCTCCGGGCGCCACCCGCTCGGTCGGTGCCGGCAACCGAGCCCGACAGGAGGAGCCCGACGCGTTCCGGACCTGTTTCGAGCGCGACCTCGACCGCATCCACCACTCGCGGCCCTTCCGGCGCCTGGCCGGCAAGTGCCAGGTCTTCATCGCCCCCGGCGACGACCATCTGCGCACGCGGCTGACGCACGCCGTCGAGGTCGCACAGGTGGCCGTCGGCATGGCCCGGCCGGCGGGCCTCAACGTGGCGCTCACGGCGGCGGCCGCCACTGCGCACGACTGCGGCCACGGCCCGGCCGGGCACGCGTCGGAGGCGGCGTTCTCGCCCTTCCTCGACGGCGGCTACCACCACGCCGTCTATGGCGCCGACGTCGTCCTCGCACCCCTCAATCTGTGCGCCGAGACGCTCGACGCCGTCCGCAACCACTCGTGGAACCGGCCCGCGCCGCTCACCCCCGAGGGGGAGGTGGTGGCGTGGGCCGACCGCATCGCCTACGTGTGCCACGACTTCGAGGACGCGGTTCGGGCCGGGATCGTCGACCCTGATGACCTGCCCGACGAGGTCGCGGCCGTGGTCGGGCGCCGCCGGTCGGCACAGATCGACGCCATGATCACCGCCGTCCTCGACACCATCGCCACGACGGGCCGGGTCGGCATGCGCACCTCGGAGGCCGAGGCGTTGGCCGCCTTCCGGGCGTTCAACTTCGAGCGCATCTACCTACGCCCGGCCTCGGTCCTGCAGGCCGAACGCGTCGTCGAGCTCCTGCGGTCGCTCACCCACTGGTACGCCGACCACCCGAAGGCCATCGACGACGTCGGTCCGGCTCGCCCCGCCGGTCACGCGGCGGCCCCGGGCGGCGGTCGCTCCGACGGGGCCGTCGACGGGGCCGATCCGGTGATCGCCGCCGTCCGCCACGTGAGCGGGATGACCGACCGCTACGCCCTCCGCATGGCGGTGGAAGTGCTGGGGTGGGACCCCGACAAGCTTCCGAAAGGCGTTTGAAACCCTCGAAGCCGACGAATGCCGTATCATGTTCGTCGATCGGCGGATGAAAGGGATCGGGACGCGTGGGCTGGAAGATGTTCGGCTTCGCCGGCGTCGTCGTTGGCGTGACCCATTTCACGGTGCTGTCGTCCGACGCACGCGGCGCGGCGTACCTCGGCCTCGCCGTGTCCAGCGTCGGCGCCATGGTGGTGGGGATCCGCCGCAACCGGCCGGAGTCGGCGGCCGCCTGGTACGTCCTGACCGCCGGTGTGGGCGTGTTCCTGCTCGGCGACTGCGCGTTCTACTTCTACAAGCTCGTCCGCCACGTCGAGCGACCGTTTCCCTCCATCGCCGACGCGTTCTTCCTGGGCAGCTACCCGATCCTCATCGCCGGGTTGCTGCTGCTCATCCGCCGGCGGAACCCGGGCGGCGACCGCACCAGCCTCATCGACGCCTGCATGATCGCCACCGGCATGGCGCTGCTGACCGAGGTGTACCTCATCGCTCCCACGTTGGCCGACTCCGCCCCCTGGCTCGAGCGGGCCATCTCCGTCAGCTACCCCCTGGCCGACGTGGCGCTGCTGGCGGTGGCCGCCCGGCTCACCATGACGACCGGCAGCCGCCGGCCCGCCTACTGGCTGCTGGTCGTGGCACTGCTGTCGCTTCTCGCCGCCGACATCGGGTACGCCGTCAACCAGCTCACCGGCACGTTCGAGCTCGGCAGCCCGTTCGACGCCGGCTGGATGGGGTTCTACTTCTTCAGCGGCCTGGCTGCCCTCCATCCGTCCATGGCCACCATCGCCGACGCAGGGCCCGAGCGGGGCGACCGATCGGCCCGGCGCCGGCTCGGCGTGCTGGGCGTGGTGGTGCTGGTGGCGCCGGCCGTGCTGGCCGTCGAGGCGGCGCGCGCCCGGTACGACGACGTGGAGTTCATCGCCGCCGCGTCGGTGGTGCTGTCAGTGCTCGTGCTGGCCAGGATGGGGCGCCTGCTGTCATCGCTGGCGGCCACGGCCACGAGCGAGCGCACCCTGCGATCGGCGGCCGCCGCCCTGGCTGGCGGCACCGACCGACGGAGCATCTACGCCGCCGCCCTGCGGGCCGTCCACGAGGTGGCGGCCGACGGCGGATGTGCCGCCCACCTGGCCATGTGGTCGAGCGCCGACGTGGTGAAGAGCGCGGCGAACGCCCCCATCGGGCGCGACCGACCCGGCGACCGGCCGGACCCCGACGGCAGCTCCGAGGGCAGCTCCGATGGCGTGCGCACCGCGCCCATGGAGCAGGCCTCGGAGGCGCCCATCTCCCTCGTCGAGCTCGACGCCATCCTCAACGACAGGACCGGCCCCACCGGCGGCCGGCGCCGGCAGTACGCCGAGGTTCTCCCGGTCCTGGTGATGGACGAGCTCGTCGGGGCGTTCGTGCTCCAGTCCGACCGGCCGGTGCCCCATCCGCTGTGCAGGGCCGTCGACACGCTCAGCACCCAGGTCAGCCTCGCCCTCGAGCGCCTCGTCCTGTCCGACGACCTGCACCAGCGCCGGGGCGAGGCACGGTTCCGGTCGCTCGTGCACAACTCGTCCGACGTCATCACCGTCGTCGACGCCGACTCCACGGTCCGCTACCACACGCCCTCCTCCAGGGAGGTCCTCGGCTACGACACCGACGAGTTGCTCGGCGCGCGCCTGCTCGACCTGATCCACCCGAGCGACGTCCCGCTCGCCGTTGCCCTGTTCGACGAGGCGGCCGACGGCATCGGGCCTGTGGCCCTGCGGGCCCGGCGGGCGGACGGCTCGACGGTGGACGTGGAGGCGATCAGCGACAACCTCCTCGACGACCCCAACGTGCACGGCGTCGTGGTCACCTTGCGGGACGTCAGCGTGCGAAAGGAGCTCGAGCGCACGCTCACCCACCAGGCCTTCCACGACTCGCTGACCGGGCTGGCCAACCGGGCGCTGTTCATCGACCGCGTCGAGCACGCACTCCAGCGGCGCGGCCGCGCCGAGGACGAGATGGCGGTGCTGTTCCTCGACCTCGACGACTTCAAGACGGTGAACGACAGTCTGGGCCACGCCGTCGGCGACGAGCTGCTCCAGGGCGTCGCGCGCCGGCTCGATGCCTCGTGCCGGCCGGCCGACACCACCGCCCGGTTGGGCGGCGACGAGTTCGCCGTGCTCCTCGAGGGCATGGAGAGCAGCGAGGACACCTTCCTGGCCACCCGCCGCCTCCTCGACGCGCTGCGCGAGCCGTTCACGCTCGAGGGCAAGGCGGTCGACATCCACGCCAGCGTCGGGATCGCGTTCGCCGACGACGACGACCTCAGGTCCGAGGAGCTGCTCCGCAACGCCGACATCGCCATGTACATGGCCAAGAGCCGCAACACCGGCAGCTACGAGGTGTTCGAGCCCCAGATGCACGAAGCGGCCATCCGCCGGCTCGACCTGATGGCCGACCTCCAGCGCGCCGTCGACAACGGCGACTTCGTCCTCCACTACCAGCCCATCGTCGCCCTCGACACGGGCCGGCCGGTGGCGTTCGAGGCACTCGTGCGCTGGCAGCACCCCGTGCGCGGGCTGCTCGGTCCGGCCGAGTTCATCCCGCTGGCCGAGGAGACCAACCTCATCCTCCCCCTCGGGCGCTGGGTGCTCGAGTACGCGTGCCGGCAGGCCCGCTCGTGGTACGCCCAGCACGGCACCACCATGAGCGTGAACCTGTCCCAGAAGCAGCTGGCGTCCCCGGACGTCGAATCTGAGGTCGCCGAGATACTCCGCCGCACGGATGTGGCGCCTGCCTCGATCACGCTGGAGGTCACCGAGAGCATGGTGATGCACGACGTCGAGCGGACGGTGGCCGTGCTCGGCCGGCTCCGCAACCTCGGGGTGCGGGTGGCCATCGACGATTTCGGCACCGGCTATTCGTCTCTGGCGGTGCTCCGGGAGCTCCCGATCGACGTGCTGAAGATCGACAAGGCGTTCGTCGACGGCGTCGGTTCGTCCTCTCAGGACAGCGTCCTGGTGTCGACGGTGATCGACCTCGCCCGCGGCCTCGGACTGGTGACGGTGGCTGAAGGCATCGAGGACGAAACCCAGCTCGACCGGCTGCGGGCGCTCCGCTGCTGCCTCGGGCAGGGCTACCACTTCTCCAAGCCCCTCGCCGCACCGGCGGCGGCCGCCCTCCTGGGCCGCCTCCCGCAGCCGGCCGGGGACAGCGTGGGCTGACCCCGTCCAGATTCTGCGATACTTCTCGTTCAGGCGGTTTGCGGGAACAGAGGACATCGCAGTGGACGACGCACAAGCGGCAGTGGTTGCGCGCCGGGGTCGAACGGCGGACGTGCTCGGGTCCGTCACGGTGGAGTTCCTCTCCGGCCCGACCCTGCTCGACGAGCTCGGCGCCGACCTCGACGACCTCCACGAGGCGACGGGCACGCCCGTGACGGCACGGACACCCTGGCTGCGGGCATGGGTCGGCGCCTACGCCCCCGAGGCGCCGTGGGCCATAGCCGTCCGAGACGCCTGCACGGATCGGCTGGACGGCGTGGCGCTGCTCAGCAGCCGGCCCCACGCGGGTTGGGACGAGATCACCCCCCTCGGACGACGCCAGCTCGACCGGGGCGTGCTGCCGGCGCGCTCGGCCGCCGCCGCCGATGCCCTCGGCACGGCACTGGCCGCCAGGCTGTCTGCATGCACCCGCCCGTGGTCGCTGCGGGTGGGCCAGCTTCCCGCCGACGACCCGGTTGCGGCCACCGTCGTGCGCCGCCTCGAGGGTGCGCGCACGCTCCCCGGGCTCCCGATCCCCAAGGTCGCCCTCGAGCCGGCGACTTCCGCCACCGACCTCCTCGGCAAGGGCTTGCGCAAGCAGCTCCGGAAGGCCCGCAACCGCCTGGCCGACGACGGGATCGAGGCCACGGTGGACTTCGTCGCCGACCCCGCTGAGGTCGAGCTGCTCCTCGCCGAGGTCGAGCGCACGCACCGGGCGCGCGAGCACCACGCCCATCGCGTGAGCGACCTCGAGTCGAGCCCGGGACTGCGGTTCTGGCGATGCGTGATCCTCGACCATGCCCGCCGGGGCGAGGTCGAGGTGGCCACGCTCCGTCTGGGCGACGAGCTTGCCGCCTACGTCGTCTCACTGCTCGACGGCGACGTCCACCGGGTGTTCGACGGTCGGCTGTCGCCGGCGTGGAGCCGGTTCTCGCCGGGCCGGCTGCTCGAGACGGCCACCCTCGAGCGGGCGGTCGTCGATCCCAGGTACCGGGAGCTCGACTGGATGAACGGCTGCGCGTCGGAGAAGCTGCTCACCGCCAATGCCGCCGATCCCACCGAGCACCTCGTGGCCGCGTCACCAGGGCTGGTGATCGACCTCGACGTGATCGGCCATGCGCCCGCCGCCGTCGACCACCGAACCCTGTCGAACCTGGCCAGCGGGGCGCGCTAGAGCCCTCACCCGTGTCGGAGGCGATACTGCTCGCCCTCGCCTCCGCCGGCGCATGGGGCGCGGCCGATTTCGTGGGCGGCGTGGCCGGACGCCGGGCGGCGCCCGTCTCGGTGGCGTTCGCCTCCCAGCTCGTGGGCCTCGTCGCCCTCGTCGTGGTGGCCCCACTGGTGCCGGCGACCTTCCGCTCCGGCGACGTCGCCTGGGGGATCGGCGCGGGCGCCGGCGCGGCGGCAGGGGTGGCCCTGCTCTACCACGGACTGGCCGTCGGGCTCATGAGCGTGGTGGCACCGGTGACGGCCGTGGGCGCCGCCAGCATCCCGGTCCTGTTCGGCCTGGTGGCGGGTGAGCGGCCCGCGCCCGCCGCCCTGATCGGCGTCGGGGTCGCGCTGGCTGCGGTGGCCCTCCTGAGTGCGTTCCCGGGGACCCCCGAAGGTTCGAGCGCCGAGGTGAACGGCCGGCCGGACCGCAACGGACTCGGCCTGGGACTGGCGGCAGGAGCGGGCTTCGGCGCCTTTTTCGTGTTCCTCGACCACGCCGGCCACGACGCCGGTCTGTGGCCGCTCCTCGGCTCGCGCACTGCGTCGGTCGTGATCCTGGCCGCCGTTGCCCTCGCCACCCGGCACCGGCTCGTTCCCGGCGCCGTGGGCCTCGAGGTCGTCGTCGTCGGCCTGTTCGACGTCGGCGCCAACGTGGCCTACCTGCTCGCCAGCCGCCGGGGCCTGCTCTCCATCGTGGCCCTGGTGGCCTCCCTGTACCCCGCGAGCACGGTGGTGCTGGCCCGGGTGCTGTTACGCGAGCGCCTCAGTCTCGCCCAGGCGCTCGGCCTGGCCGGGGTGGGCGGCGCCATCGCGCTCATCGCTCTCGCCTGAGCGCCAGCGGGCGCCGGCGCAGGCGAAGGCCGTCAGCGGGTGCGGCACACCGTGCGGTTGCGCCTGGTCCTCGTGCACACCCGTCGAGGCTTGGCCGCGGCGGGGGCGGGGGCCGGCGAGGTCATGAAGTTGACGGTGACGAAGATCTTCCCGTCGGCGGCGTGGACGACGCCGACCCCGACGGAGTCGAACGCCGGGTCGACCATGTTCTGGAAGTGCAGCGGGCTGGCCACGAAGGCGTCGTGGAGACCCTGGACGTCGTAGCCCATGCCCACGTTCTCGCCGAGCCGGCGCCATCCAGCCGGGCCCTGAGCGGCCAGGGAAGGGTTGTGCGAGATCCCCCCGGCGGCCTCCATGTTGCCGGCCCACGCACGGGCCATGTCGAACAGCGCGCCCTTGGTGGCGAGCGGGGCGAGGCCGCGGGACACCCGCAGCTCGTTCAGCTTGGCCACGAAGACCAGCTCCTCGACGCCCGTGTCGGTCGCCGAGGCGGGTTCGATGGCGACGGTCGCGACAAGGGTGAGGGCGACCAGGGTCGCAGGAAGAAGCCGTCGGAACAAGCGCACGTCTGTCGTCTCCTCGCGGCGTCTCCGCCAACGGCCCACTGAGGAGGCGACCTGCCTCCCGTTCGGTAGCCCGGCTGCCTTGGAGGAGTGCTCCGTCAGGCCCGTGGCTTTGCGTGCACCGGGTTTCCCCGGGCTTGCCGTTTCGTGGGATTTGCTCTCTTAGGTCTCGGTCTCCGCCCGATCGCGCTTGAGCCCTTCACCCGGGCCGGTCGAAGCCGGCCCGGCGACCTCTTCGGCCCAGCGGGGGTGGTGGCGGCGGGCCCAGCCGAGGCTCACCCGCCCGCGCCACATGCCGCCCAGCGCCTCGCGGTCGACGACCGCCTTGGCGATGTGGATGGCTACCGTGACGAACAGGGCCAGACTGACCCAGTCGTGCACGAAGGTGGCGCCGGTGCGCCAGTCGAGCGGGAACCAGTGGAACCAGCGCATGACAGCCCCGGTGCCGAGCATCACCGGGATCGATCCGGCCGTGAAGGCGGCGTTGAGCTTCTGGAGGGGATGGAACTTGCCGAGGCGTGCGAATGGGTCACGCCCGAAGGAGCGGATCCAGCGGCGGTCGAACACGTCGAAGCGGCCCATGAGCCGGACGTCGGCGGCCAGTGGCGCCGACCATGGCCCCCACCGGGCCACGAGCCACGGCACCGGGAGGAGCAGGCCGGCCACGACGTGCACGTTGCGCACCAGCGGTCGCCGGCCGACCGCCGCCGACAGCGGCGCCAGGTAGAGCACGGCGGCAGTGCCGATGAGGACAAGGAACAGGGCGGCGTTGGTCCAGTGGAGGGCCCGCTCCACCAGGGCGAAGCGGGAGATCGGTCTGCGCCGGCCCTCGGGTGCGGGCGGCCGGGCGGGCGGGCTATCCGACGGGGTCGTCGTGGCGGCCATTGGAGCGCCCGATCCATGCGTCGGTGTCGTACCCCCGCATCTCCCAGTACCCCTCCACCACGTCGGAGGTGACCTCGATCTCCTCGAGCCACTTGCACGACTTGTAGCCGTACATCGGGGCGGCGTAGAGCCGGACCGGACCGCCGTGGGCGGCGCTCACCGGCTTGTCCTCCATCTCGTAGGCCACCAGCACGTCGGGCCGGCGGCCCTGGTCGAGCGTGAGGCTCTCGCTGTAGGCGCCGTCGAAGCTCTTGAACCACAGCGCGCGCCCCTCCGCCTGGACGCCGGCCGCATCGAGGACGTCGGACAGCCGCGCACCCCTCCACGGAACGTCCGGCACCCGCCAGCCGGTGACGCACTGGAAGTCCCGCACCAGCCTGGTGGCAGGCAGGGCACGGAGCTCCGCCAGCGTCAGCTCGATGGGACGGTCGACCAGGCCGGTCACCTTCAGCCGGTACTCGGCCGCGCTGCGCTTGGGCAGGAAGCCCACCACGGAGTAGATGCGGAACCGGCCGGCGGCGGGGATGAGCGAGGTGAGGCCGGTGCCGTCCGCCGCCTGGACCGGAGCGAGGACCCGGTTGATGACGTCCGCCACCTTCGAGCCCCACACCACGCCGGCGGCGCCGAGGCCCAGCATGCCGAGGACGACCCGCCGGCCCACCGGTGTCCCGCCGGCCGCGGTGTCGTCGCTCATGTCACCGAGCGTACGGAGCCGGTCCCCGCTCCGGTTGCCGCCGGGCACGGGCTCTGGTCAGCGCCAACGGACGCAGCGTCACCCACCGGTGTCCTGTCCTCCGGCCCGGCCGTCCGTTACGGCCGGCAGGGGCGCTTCCTCGGTCTGCCGCCTCAGCCGTCGACGTCGAAGTGCAGTGGGTCCCGGTACGACCCGCCGGCGAACGGTCGCCCCACCCGGCGGGCGTGCCGCCACTGCAACGAGATCCGGGTGCCGACCGGGCGGCCGGCGGGCAGGTACGGCACCGAGTGCTCCCAGTCGGCCTGGCAGCGCCCACCCATCACGATCAGGTCACCCGGCCCGGGGGCCAGGTCGTGGGTGGCGCCCTTTCCTGGCGAGTCGGCGTGGCGGCGGTCGGCCCGGGGCCGCAGCTGCCAGGGCCGGCGGGCGCCGAGGCTGACGACGGCGATCACCGTGTCGTCGAGCCACCGCATGTCGGTGTCGCGGTGGAACGCCTGTCCGTCGCTGCCGTCGCGGTACTGGAGCAGCCCGAACCCGTCGAACAGGACCTTGTAGCGGCGCTGGAGGGCCTGGGTGATCGGCGCCAGGGCGGGATGGGGCAGCGGGTGCCCGCGTCCCCGCGCCCAGAACGACCCCAGCCGGCGCTCCTCGACCCAGTGGTCGTAGCGGAACAGCCGGCTCGACTGCCATGCCACGCCCCCGAGGAGGGCGTCGAACAGCTCGTCGGCGCCGTGCACCCAGCCCCGGGCCACGTCGACCCACGATCGGGCGTCGAGGGCGATGCGATCCACCACCGCAGCGGCGTCGACACCGATGCCGGCGGCCGGGGCGACGGCGGGCGACGGCGGGTCGGGCACGGGCATGGCGGCCATCGTCGCTGCGACCTCAGCTGATCTTGAGCTCGGGGTTGTAGACGCGGGCGGGGCCCATGGCCACAACCGCCCCGGCCAGGTCGGCGAACGCCCGGGCCGCCTCGCTGGCCGGGTCGGACACCGTGATGGGACAGCCCTCGTCACCGCCCTCCCGCAGCGCCGGCACCAGCGGGACCTGGCCCAGGAGGGGCACGCCGAGGTCGGCGGCCAGCGCCGCTCCCCCACCCGACCCGAAGATCTCGTAGCGCCTGCCGTCGTCGCCGGTGAACCACGACATGTTCTCGATCACGCCGCGCAGGGGCAGGTGGACCTTCCTGGCCATGTAGGCCGTCCGCTGTGCCACCCGCTGGGCGGCCGCCTGGGGGGTGGTGACGACGAACATCTCCGACCGGGACAGGTACTGCGCCATGGACAGGGCCACGTCGCCGGTGCCGGGGGGCATGTCGACGAGCAGGAAGTCGACGTCGCCCCACAGCACGTCGACCAGGAACTGCTCGAGGGCCTTGTGGAGCATGGGGCCGCGCCACATCACCGGCTGGTTCTCCTCCACGAAGAACCCGATGGAGATCACCTTCACCCCGTGCGCAACCGGTGGGACGATCATGTCGTCGATGACCACCGGATCGTCGACGATGCCCATCATCTTGGGCACCGAGAACCCGTAGACGTCGGCATCGAGGACGGCGGTCTCGTAGCCGAGCCGGGACAGGGCGATGGCCGTGTTCACCGTGACCGACGACTTCCCGACGCCTCCCTTTCCGGACGAGATGCCGAGCACCCGGGTGCGCGAACCGGGTCGCATGAACTGGTTGACCCGTCCCTGCTCGTGCCCGAGCCGCTGGCCGGCGCTCGGCGCGGCGGCGGCCGTCCCCGCCGGCCCGTGCCCCGCCCCGCCCATCTGGGCCCGCACCTCGGCCCGGTCCTCGTCGCTCATCACGGTCATGTCGACCGTCACCGAGTCCACGCCGTCGAGGGAGCCGACAGCGCCCGTCACCCGGGAGGTGATCTCGGCCTTGAGCGGGCACCCCGGCACCGTCAGGGCGATGAGGACGCCGACGGTGCCCCCGTCGATGTCGATGCCCTTGACCATGCCGAGATCGACGATGCTGCGATGCAGCTCCGGGTCCTGGACGGGCCGGAGGGCCTCGATGACCTGGGCCTCGGTGACGGGCATGGGAACGGCCTTTCGAAGGCGGGTCGCCCTCCGGGCGCTCGGGGACGTCCGCGAGCGACGGCGAGGGGTCCGCGACGTGCCCAGGTAGACTAGCGTCGTGGACGCTGTCGCCCCGAACGGGTCGCCCTCGGGTGGCTCGGCCCCGACCCGGCCGGCCGGTGGTGCCCGGGCCGGTTCCTTGGACGACTCCGAGTTCTCCGCCGCCGTCGCCGCCGTCACCTCGGCCTTTGGCGACCCCACCCGGCGGGACATCTTCCTGTTCGCCCGTGAGAGCGGCGGAGGCGTCACCGCCGCCGAGGTCGCCGAGCGCTTCGAGCTGCACGCCAACGTGGCCCGCCACCACCTCGACAAGCTGGCCGCCGGCGGGTACCTGAACGTCCACGTGGAGCGGGCGGAGAGCGGCGGCGCCGGCCGGCCCTCGAAGCGCTACCGCGCCAGCGAGAAGGCGCTCCAGTTCCCGTCACGGCGGGACGACCTGCTTGTGACCCTTCTCGGCCGGGCCCTCGCCCTGCTTCCCGAGCGCGAGGCCGCCGCCATGGCCGAGCAGGTGGGGGTCGAGTACGGCCGGGCCCTCGCCACCCAGATGTCGCCCGGCGACGGCCACCGGTCGTTCCAGGCGTCGCTGCACGCCGTGGCCGAGGCCCTCACCGCCCACGGCTTCGCCGCTCATGCCGAGGCGCGCGGCTCGTCGATCGCCATCGTGGCCGAGCAGTGCCCCTTCGGGGCCACCGCCACCCAGCACCCGGTGATCTGTGCGGTCGACCGCGGCATCGTCAAGGGCATGCTGGCCGGTCTCTACGGTGACACCGCCCCCGCCACCACCGCGTCACGCGCCCAGGGCGACGACACCTGCGTCACTGCGGTCTGATCCGCTGACCGGGGTGGCGCGCGCCTACCTCGACCACGCCTCCAGCTCGCCGGTCCGCCCGGCGGTGGTCGAGGCCATGCTGCCCTGGTTCGACGGGCCGGGTGCCGCCGACCCGGCGCGGGTCCACACCGAGGGGCGCATGGCCCGGGCCGCCCTGGAGGACGCCCGCGAGCGGGTCGCCGGCCTGCTCGGCGCCCGGCCCCGCGAGGTGGTGTTCACCAGCGGCGCCACGGAAGCGATCAACGCGGCCACGTGGGGTGCCGCCCAGCTGCGACCGGCGGGTGCTGTCGTCGTGCCGGCCGTGGAGCACTCGGCCGTGCGTGACTCCTCGGCCCGCACCGGGCGCATGGTCGTGGCACCGGTGGACGGCGTCGGGCGGGTCGACGTGGAGGCTCTGGCCGAGCTGGCCGGGCCCGGCACGGCGCTCGTGCACTGCCAGGTCGGCAATCACGAGGTGGGCACCCTCCAGCCGGTGGCCGAGGTCGTGGCCGCCTGCCGGCCGCAAGGCGTGCTCGTCCACGTGGACGCGGCGGCGGCGGCCGGCAGGGTGGCGATCGACTTCGGCGGCCTCGGCGCCGACCTGCTGTCGGTGAGCGCACACAAGCTCGGCGGGCCCAAGGGGGTGGGTGCGCTGGTCGTGCGCCGGGGGCTGCGCCTCCCGCCGCTGGTGGTCGGCGGCGACCAGGAACGGGCCCGGCGCGCGGGCATGGAGAACGTGCCGGGCATCGTCGGCTTCGGTGCCGCCTGCTCGGCCCTCGATCTGCCGGGCGAGGCGGCGGTAAACCGAGCGCGCATCGACCGCCTCGTCGAGGCCGCCCGGTCCGTCCCCGGTGTCGTGGCCTACGGCGACCAGGTGTGCCGGCTGCCGCACATCGCCTGCCTCGGGGTGTGGGGCGTGGAGGCCGAGGGCGTGCTCCTCGGCCTCGACCAGGCCGGGGTCGCGGCCCACTCGGGCTCCGCCTGCTCGTCGGAGGCGCTGGAGCCGTCCCCCGTGCTGGAGGCCATGGGGGTCGACGCCGAGCGCTCGCTGCGGCTCTCGGTGGGCTGGAGCACCACCGAAGGTGACGTCGACGCCTTCGCGGCGGCCTTTCCCGTCGTCGTCGCCCGTCTCCGGGCCCTGGGTACCACACCCCGGCCCGGCTAGATGAAGAGCACACTTATTGCACACCGCACGATCAGGTGCTTGGATCGCTCGCAGGAGGGGTTGAGACCCTGGCGCCCGGCGGCAGGGCCTCCATGGCCATGCCAACGCCGGGGAGACGACCCAACGGGCTGCGAAGCGGCGGAACCCACCTGCTGCCTCTTCGCAGCCCGTCTCCGCGCTCCCGGGGCCGGTCGAACCGCCTCTGACGGGGTCGTGGGCACGGGCTGCGCCCACCCGGTCACCACAGGTGGCTGGACCTGGACATGTCCGTCTGGTTAACTTCCGCACTATCTGGCGGAACCCTTGCCGGCTGGTGGCACGCCTCGGGGCGGGGATCATCGTGTTGGCCGCGGCGATCACCTTGTCGGTGAGCGGTGGTGCCGGGAGCGCGCAGGCGCAGATCACCATCCCCACCCTGCTGCCGACCACCACGACGACGGCACCGGCGCCGGCGCCTGCCACGCCCCCCACGACGGGCAGCCTCCTGGCCAACCTCCTCAAGCCGCCGACGACCACCACGATCCCCACCACGGCGGCGCCGGCGCCCACCACGGCCGCGCCCGCCCCCCGCACTCCCATCCCCGGCAACGAGGGGCGGGAGGGCGAGGGGGTCCCGGCCGACGCCGGACCGTTCCCGGCCGAGCTGGCCGCCAAGATGAACTCGGTGAGGCGGTCGGGACCGCGCAGCAGCGACCAGCTCGTCGACTCCCTGAAGGCCCTCACCGACCTCGGAGTGCCGCTCGACGAGGCCATGCGGGTGGGGATGGGCCGCTTCCCGGTCGCCGGCCGGACCCACTTCATCGACGACTGGTGGTTCCCCCGGTTCGGTCCGGGTTGGCGCCTGCACGAGGGCACCGACATGTTCGCCGAGCGGAACACGCCGCTGCGCGCACCCACCAACGGCACCGTCCACCTCAGCGACGGTGGACTCGGCGGGATCTCGGTGTACGTCACGCAGTCCGACGGCACCTACTTCTACCTGACCCACCTCGACCATCGCGCTCCGGGGCTGAAGGAGGGCCAACAGGTCTCCACCGGCGACATCGTCGGCTTCGTCGGCACGACCGGCAACGCCGCCGGCGGCGCACCGCACCTCCACTTCGAGGTTCACCCCGCCATCAGGATCGTCACCGTCGGGAAGGGCAGGAAAGCCGTCACCAAGGCGGTGTCGGCGCCCGTGCGGCCGGGCACGGTGCTCCCGGCCATCGACCCCAAGCCACTCCTCGACTTCTACTTGCAGGAGGCCCTCGACCGGCTGCCCGCCATCGTCGCCAGCTACCAGGCCAGGCAGCCGGTGGCCGCTCCACCCGTCGCCACCGGCGCCGTCCCCCATTCGGTCGTGCTGGCCAGCCACTTCTCGAGCGGCGGGCTGATCGCAGCCGACGCTCCCCTGGCCCGCACGCCACTCCTCGGCCTGGCGTTCCTGCTCATCGTCATGGTCGTCGTGCTCACGCCCGTCCTGGCGCCCCGCCGCCGCCCGTTCCTCGCCGTGGCCGTGGGCCGGCCCGCCGCCGGCACGCGCGACCGACGGCGACGTTCCCTGCGCCCGAGGCGTCGGGCGAAGGCGACGGCGTCGCCGCCGACGATCCTCCTCCCTGGCGCGGTCTCGGCCAACGGCCAGGTCGCGAGCAACGGCCACGGCGGGATCAACGGCACCTCCGGAAGCAGGCTCCGGCGAGGGCGGCGCAAGGGCGACGCGGGCAAGGACGCGCCGGCCGGGGAGCTGGCGGGTACAGCAGCGGGTCCGCCCACCACCTGATCGGCCCGGAGCGAACCTCCCTCGGGGCCGGTTTGGCGCGGCGGCGGCCAGACGGCGTCAGCCCGGCGGGGCCGTACCGTTCGGCGGGGGCGCGACGGCCGGTGCCGGGGCGGACGAGCCCTGCGACTCGGCCAGCGCCCGGCTGAGGAGATCCTGCACCACCGCCACCATGCCCTCGGGTGGATTGCCGGCCAGGAACGCCCGCAGCTCGGGAACGGCCGCCGCCGGGTCGTGGCGGTCCTGGTAGAGCACGAAGGCACGGAAGAAGTGGGCGTCGGGATAGGTGGGGTCGGCGGCGACCGCCCGCTCGATGAACTCCATGCCCTTGTCGACGAGCTCCGGCTTGCCCGCCGCCCGTCCGGCCAGGCGGAGCAGCCAGCCCCGGTAGGCGAGCGCCTCGGGCTGTTCGGGGTCGCGCTCGAGAATCGCGTCGTAGACCTTGATGGCCGCCAGCGTCTCCCCCTTGCCGATGAGCCGGCGCGCGTCGGCGAGGTCGTCGGCCACGCCCGCCGACGACCCGGTGGGGGTGATGGAGCCGGTGGCCGCCGCTCCGGGCGTGCGCTCTCCCGCCGAGTGGGCGACGACGGCGCCGGCGCCGCCGGCGAAGGCGAGGAGGACCGCGCCGGCCAGAGCCGGCCGCCAGCGCGACCTCCCGGCGGCGGCGGGGGTCCTCGGGAGGTCGCCGGGCGTCTGCTCGGCCGCCGCGATGGATGGAGCCGGCCGTGCGCCGGCGGTCGCCTCCAGGGCGCGCAGGACCTCGGCCGCACGCGCCGTGTAGTCCTCCTTGAGCGCCAGGTAGTCGCCCTCGTCGAGATCGCCCGCCTCGTGCTCGCGGTCGAGGTCCTCCAGCGAGCGGAGCAGGTGGTCGCGGTCCTCCCGGAGGTCCTCGCTCACCGGCCCAGCGCCTGGTCGACCAGCAGGCGGTCGGCGGCCGTCGCCGTGCGCGTCGGGGCCGCTCGCCGCCGGCGGAAGCTCAAGGCCAGGCCGCCGGCCCCGAGCACCAGGACGGCGACGGGCAGGGCCCACACCAGGCCGGCGATCCCGGACCCTTCGGGCGTGAGGAGGATGTCGCGGCCGTAGCGGCCGACCAGGAAGGCCCGCACCTCCTCGTCGGTGGCTCCGGCGTCGATCCGTCGCCGGATCTCGGCCCGGATGGCCACCGACGCCGAGGACTCGGACTCCGCGGCCGACAGCCCCTCGCAGGTCGGGCAGCGGACCTGGCCGGCCAGGCGGGACGCCCGCCCGCCCGGGGTGACCGGGCCGGCATCGTCGCCGCCGGCGCCCACCAGGAGGGCGACGCACACCACGGGCACGAGCAGCACGTACGGCAGCCACCGCCGGAGTGCTCGGCCGCTCACCGGGCGGCCGCCTGGCGGAGGAGCCCGTCGAGGCCCGAAGCCGTCACCCCGCCGACGAGGCGGGTGCGCACCACGCCGTCCGGGTCGACGAGGAACGATTCGGGGATGCCCCGCACGCCGAAGTCGACCTTGGCACCACCGTCGTCGACGACCGGCCAAGCTCCCCCGCGCTTGTCGAAGAACGCGGCCACGTCCGCCGGCTGGTCGTCATAGACGACGGCCAGCACCTGGGCTTCGTCGGCCGGGTGACGCTCGGAGAACCGCACCAGCTCCGCGTGCTCCCGCACGCACGGGGTGCACCACGTGGCGAAGAAGTTCACCAGCACCCACCGGCCCCGCAGGTCCGACAGGCGGACGGTGGCGCCGTCGAGCCCCGGGCCCTCGATCTCGGGGGCGGCCTGGCCCACTATGGGGCTCGGCGCCACCACGTCGGCGGCCGGCGGCCGGGTGGCCAGCACGACGACGAACACGGAGACGACGAGCCCCACCGCCAGTGCCGCCCAGCGGGTCGTGTGACGGGGCCCGTCGGGGCCGCCGACCGGCCCGACCGCCGGCGCACCGGGCGCGGTGGCCGTGCTCACCACGCCGCGTCTCCACGACGCCGGGCCGTCATGCGCCGGCCGCCTCGGCGGGCCGGGCCGCGCCCACGGGGTCCCGCACTGGCTCCGGCAGCCGCACGCGCTCCGGCTCGGGGCAGACGCCGACCGGGCGCTCGTGGCCGGCCGGAGCCGAGGCGGGCTCGGTGGGCCGGCGGCGGCGGCCGGGTACGACGGCCATGAAGGTACCGAGCACCATCAGCGCGCCGCCCAGCCAGAGCCACATGACCAGCGGCTGGACGATGACGGCGAGCACGGCAGGCGCGCCCGGCGTGCGGGGGGCGGCGATGAGGGTGAGGTACACGTCGCCGGCCGGTGTCGTGCGCACCGACGGCGTCCCGATGGCCTGGCTGGCGTTGGGGAAGAGGTTGAGCGCGGGCCGGTAGACCCGGCCGCCGTCCACCCGCACGTCGGCCACCACCGTGCGCTTGCTCGGGTACTGGAGGGTGCGGGTGCCGAGGTAGGTCACCTCGTGGCCGGCCAGGGTGGCGGACCGGCCCGGGGTCAGGCGGAACTCGGCGCGGTGGCCGTAGGAGGAGCTGGCGGCGAAGGCGACGGCGACGATTACCACGCCGATGTGCACGACCATCCCGCCGTTGGCCCGGCCGAGCAGGCCACGGGCGCCGTTGCGCCGGGCCGACAGCACGAGCTGGCGGGCGGCCGCCGCCGCCGCGAAGGCGCCGAGGCCGAAGGCGAGCAGAGCGGAGATGCCCCGCAGCCCGGAGGCCACGCATGCGACCAGGACGAGGGCGGCCGTCCACGCCGGCCACTGCAGCCGCGTCCGCAGGAGCTCGCCGGAGGCCTTCCGCCAGGGCAGGGCCGGCGCCACGGCCATCAGGAACAGCAGGGTGAGGGCGACGGGCGTGACCATGCGGTCGAAGTACGGGCGGCCCACGGTGATGCGCTCGCCGTTGAGGGCCTCGGCCAGCAACGGGAACACCGTGCCCAGCAGGACGACGAAGGCGAAGGCCCCGAACAGGAGGTTGTTGGCCAGGAAGGCGCCCTCGCGCGACAGCGGCGAGTCGATGGCACCCGGCGAGCGAAGCCGGTCGCCCCGCCAGGCGATGAGCCCCACGCCGGCGGCCACCACCAGGGCGAAGAACCCGAGGATGGCCGGGCCGATGGGCGACTCGGTGAAGGCGTGGACGGAGTCGAGGACGCCCGACCGCGTGAGGAAGGTGCCGAGGATGGTGAGGCTGAACGTGGCGAGGAGCAGCGACAGGTTCCACACGCGCAGCATCCCGCGGCGCTCCTGGACCATCACCGAGTGGAGGTAGGCGGTCCCGGTGAGCCACGGCAGGAACGACGCGTTCTCGACGGGGTCCCACGCCCAGTAGCCGCCCCACCCGAGCACCTCGTAGGACCACCAGGCACCGAGGATGATCCCGGCGGTCAGGAAGGCCCAGGCGAACAGGGTCCACCGGCGGGTCTCGACCAGCCACCCCTCGCCCAGCCGGCCGGTGGCGAGGGCGGCGATGGCGAAGGCGAACGGGATGGTGAAGCCGACGTAGCCCAGGTACAGCACCGGCGGATGGAAGGCCATCAGCGGATGGTTCTGGAGCAGCGGGTTCGGCCCCGCGCCGTCGGCTGCGACCTTGCCGGCCACCTCCCGGAACGGGTTCGCCGGCCCGAGCATGAGGCCGAAGAAGAACACGGCGACGCCGAGCCCCGTCGCGGTGGCCCAACCCACCAGCGGGTCGTCGGCCCGCCCCCGGAAGCGGCGGGCCATGAGCGCCAGGTAGCCGGACAGGACGAGGGACCACAGCAGGATGGACCCTTCCAGGGCGCCCCACAGCGAGGCGATCGTGTACAGCAGCGGCGTGGCCCGGCTGTGGTTGTCGACCACGTACCGGAGGGAGAAGTCGTGGCCGATGAGGGCCCGCTCCATGACGAGGGCGGCCACGACGGCCGCCGCCAGCACCACCCAGACGTGGGCCAGGCCGCGACGCAGCAGGGCCGGGCGGTGACGCACCAGCCCGGTGGCGATCGTCCCCACGCCCGACACGGCGGCGAGGAAGCCGAAGAGGACGGCGCTCTGGCCGGCGAGGGCGTTCATCGGCGGCCGGTGTACTCCTCGACCCGGTCGGGGTTCTCGGCCTTGTACTCGTTGGTGTGCTTCACCAGGATCCGGTCGCTGAGGAAGCTCCCGCCCTGGAAACGGCCCTCCATGACCACCGGGATGTCGGGCTGGAACAGCTCGGGCACGTCGCCCTTGTGGACCACGTCGACGGTCGCACCCTGCTGGCCCCTGATCGTGAAGTCCACCTCGCCGGCCCCGTCGCGCACGCTGCCGGGAACGACGAGGCCCTCGATGCGGAAGCGGTGCGTGCCCAGCTGCGCCCGCTCGGCCACCGCCTCGTCAGCCGTCTTGAAGTACACCGTGGCGTCGCCGACGGCCCGGAGCAGGAGGAACCCGAGGGCGGCGGCGATCACCACCCCGGCGACCACCCTGCGCCGGCGTCCCATCGGCGTCCGGCGCCGGGCCGTGGCAGGTGCCGTCATTCGTCGCCGGCCGGAGCCCGCGCCGCCGTCGGCGCCGTCGGGGGCGGCGGGCCGGTCGGGTCGGGAGCGGCCAGCGGGACGTCTCCGGGAAGGGACCGGGCCAGGATCCGGCCCCGGCGCACGACCCGCACGGCGTAGAGGCCGAGCGAGCCGACCGTGATCCCGTAGCCGGCCAGCACGTAGCCGCTGCTCACCCGTCCACCGTCCACCGCCGGGCGACGTCGCCGGCGCGGGCCGTCACACGCCCGCCCGCACGACGGAGGCCTCGGCCCGGCGCTCCTCCAGGGCGAGCCCGAGGCCCTCGGCCTCCAGGCGTTCCTCCATGGCCTCCACCCGGCAGCGGTGCACGAGGAGCCAGGCGTAGACCAGCGTCATGGCGCAGAAGCCGAGGAGCATGACGGCCACGTACGAGCCGTCCAGATCGGACTGCGGCGTCAGCTGGGCCAGCGAGCGGCCCTGGTGGAGGGTGCGCCACCAGTCGACCGAGAAGTGGACGATGGGCACGTCGGCCACGGCGACGAGCGCGGCCACCGCCGCGCGACGGGCCCGGACCTCTGGGTCGTAGGACCCCCGTCGCAGCGCCAGGTAGCCGAGGAAGAGGGCGAGCAGCAGCGCGGTGCTGGTGAGGCGGGCGTCCCACGTCCACCACACCCCCCACGTCGGGCGGCCCCATATCGACCCCGTGATGAGGGTGAGGGCGCAGAAGACCACACCGATCTCGGCCGACGCGGCGGCGACGCGGTCCCACCGCTGCGCGCGGGTGCGCCGCCAGAGCCACAGCGCCGATGCCACCGCGCTGACCCCGAAGGCCACGTACGCAGCCCAGGCAAGGGGTGGGTGGATGGCGATGAGCCGGGCGTACGGGCCCTGCTCGCGGGTGGGGGGCAGGCGCAGGCCGAGCACCACGGTGGTGGTCAGGCTGGCGAGCGCAGCCGCCCCGAGCAGGGTAGTGCCAGGACCGCCGGTGCCGGCCGGCGGGGACGTGGGGCGGTCGCTCACGATTCCTCCAGAAGGGCGCCGAAGGCGAGGATGCCCAGCGTCACGTACACGACGGCGAACACGGCCAGCAGCTGCGCCCACCGCCAGCCGTCGTCGACGGAGATCCCCATACCGGCCTCCCAGGCGCGGGTCGCGCTCAGCAGCACGGGGGCCACCACGGGGAGCAGCAGCAGGGGCAGCAGCGTCTCCCGGACCTCGAGGCCGGCGGCCAGGACCCCGTAGACGGTTCCGGCTGCGGCCAGCCCGACGGTTGCCGCTGCGCTGGTGGCGAGCAGGAGGGCCGGGCCGCCCAGGTCGGCGTCGTAGAGCACGACGATCCCGACCGCCAGCACGACCTGGAGCAGCGCCAGCTGGGCGGCGACGGCAGCAGCCTTGCCGAGGAACACCCCGGCAGGGTCGAGACCGCTGAGGCGCAACCCGTCGGCCACGCCGTCGCCGGCCTCCACCGCGAAGCTGCGCTGCACGGCGAGCAGGGCGGACAGCAGCACGGCGACCCAGAACAGCCCGGCCGAGGCCCGGCCCAGCACGCCGCGGTCGGGATCGAGGGCGAAGCCGAACAGCACCAGGATCACGATGGCGAACGGCGCGACCTGGTTCGTGGCGACACGGGAACGGGCCTCGATGCGCAGGTCCTTGCCCGCTACCAGCACGGCGTCACGCCACATGGGCGGGCTCACGCTGGAGGACCCGCCCGCCACCGAGGACGACTGTGCGGGCGGCCAGGGCGCCGGCCCGCTCCGCCTCGTGCGAGGCCATCACGACAGTGGCGCCGCCCGCCGCGGCCGAGCGCACCAGGTCGTCGAGGAGGCTGCGACCGTCGGCGTCCAGCCCGGCGTGGGGTTCGTCGAGCAGCCACAGGGCGGGCGCCCGGGCCACCAGGGCGGCGATGGACACCCGCCGCCGCTGCCCCGCCGACAGCCGCCCGACGGACACCGACCGCAGGCGCCCGTCGACGCCGAGGCTGACCATCGCCGGTCCGACGGCAGCCACGTTCCCGCCGCCGGCCCGGACGGCGAAGCGCAGGTTGTCCTCCACCGAGAGGTCGTCGTACATGGCCCCGGCATGGCCGAGCAGGCCGATGCTGCGGCGCACCGTGCGGCGGTCGTGCAGCAGGTCGTGGCCAAGTACCCGGGCCTCGCCCGACACCACCTGCACGAGCCCGGCACAGGCTCGCAGCAGCGTCGTCTTGCCCGCGCCGTTGGCACCCTGGAGCAGGACGATCTCACCGGCTCCGACGTCGAGGTCCACGCCAGCCAGAGCAGGGAAACGGCCGAGCAGGGCGACGGCGGAACGGAAGCGGACAACGGGGGCCATGGCGGCACGGCAATGCTACGGGGCGTCGCCCGCGTTCTTCCAAGCGGAGGGTCGCAGCCACCACGCGTCCGGTCCCGTACCGTGACTCCGTGGACATCCGGAGGGCCGTCGCCGGCCTCGGCAGGACGATGATCGCGGCCGGCGTGCTCATCCTGCTGTTCGTGGCCTACGAGCTGTGGGGCACGGGTCTGGCCGAGGCCCGCTCGCAGCGGGCCCTCAGGAAGGAGTTCGAGCGGTCCCTCGCCCAGGTGCCGTCCACCACCACGACGAGCCCGGCCACCACCGCGCCGGTCTCCACCACGCCCGGCGCCACCACCACGGTCTCGACCGCTGCCCCTCTCCCCGATCTCGGGCCCCCGCCGGCGCCGGCGGGCGACGCCGTGGCCATCATCAAGATCCCCAAGCTGGGAGTGGAAAAGACGGTCGTCCAGGGCGTGAGCCTCGGGATGCTCAAGCGCGGTCCCGGGCACTACCCCACCACGCCCCTGCCCGGTCAGCCGGGCAACGCCGCCATCGCCGGCCACCGCACGACCTACGGCGCGCCGTTCTTCCGTCTCAACGAGCTCGATCCCGGCGACCCGGTGCTGGTCACCACCCGCCAGGGCCGCTTCCGCTACGAGGTGATCGAGAAGCGGGTCGTGCGCCCCGACGAGACGGCGGTGCTCGGCCCGTCGAAGGACAACCGCCTCACGCTCACGACGTGCAATCCCCGGTTCAGCGCGGCCCAGCGCCTCGTCGTGATCTCGGTCCTCAAGGGCGAGGCGGCCGAGGCGCCGGCGCCGCCGACGACCACAACCACAACGACCGTGCCGCCCGTGACGGTCCCGGGCGTGACCACCGCGGTGACTGCGCCTCCGACGACCCAGGCGACGTCGCTGGAGGACCTGGAGGCGGCCGAGGACGAGGGCCTCTCGGGGCACAACGCGGCCAACGGACCCGCCGTCACGTGGGGGATCGCCGCTGCCGCCGTGTGGCTGCTCACCTGGCTGGCCGGGCGGCGCTGGCGAAAGTGGCCCGCCTACCTGGTCGGCACGCCCGTGTTCCTCGTGGTGCTGTTCGTGTTCTTCGAGAACTTCAGCCGGCTGCTGCCCTCGAACTTCTAGCGCTCGTCGAGGGCCAAGGGCGGGTAGTCGTCGGTGAGGAGGTACGTGTAGGCCGTCACGCGGACCGAGAACCGCATCACCTTCAGCAGGAAGGCGCGCATGCCCTCCGGCCAGCGCCCGGTGAACAGCACTGCGAAGAACCCGGCGACGGCGACGAACATCGCTCCGAGCGCCACGACGACGCCGACCAGCGCGGCCGGGATGACCCAGATGAGCCGGAGGCCGACAGTGAGGCGGTTCCGTTGCTCGTAGGTCGGCCGGAAGTCGATGCGGGTGACGTCGATGCCGGGATCGTCGGTCGTGGCGCTGAAGTCGAAGGGCGGATAGGACTCCCGCAGCCACAGCACGTAGGTGTACGTCCGCATCTGGTACCGGATGGCGAGGCAGAGGTAGTTGGCCAGGCTGGAGGGCAGGGAGCCGGTGAACAGGATCACCAGCCAGGCGATCAAGCTGACGAGGTTGGCGATCTGCTGGAGGACGTAGCCGATGAAGAGGTGCGGGATGGCGAGGAACCACTGCACCAGGGGGCGCCAGTTGGCCACCCGGTCGTCGGCAGTGAGCTCGAAGGTGGCCGGGTACCCCGTCCATGCCGGATCGGTCATTCCTGCCCCCCGATCTGTCGATCCTCCGGGAGCGTAGACCGCGAGGCTCTCAGATGGCGGTGAGCCGGTCGAGTCCGATCTTTCCCATGAAGTCGACCAGCAGGCTCGACATCCGCGACAGGCGGTTGGTGAACAGCAGCACGCCGAAGGCGGCGAGCAGCAGCCCGGACACGAGATTGATCGTGCGGGCGTGGCGCTTGACCCAGCCGAGCGCCCCGGCCAGGCGCCCGAAGGCCACCCCGGTGACCACGAACGGCACGCCGAGGCCGAGCGAGTAGGCGAGCAGCAGCGACACCCCCCGCCCGAGGGTGGCCTCGGTGGCGGCCAGCGACAGCACCGAGGCCAGCACCGGGCCGATGCACGGCGTCCACCCGAATGCGAAGGCCATGCCCATCACCGGGGCGGCGAAGGCGCCGAGCCTCGACGGGCGCACGTCGACGCGGCGTTCCTGCTGGAACGCCTTCGGCCGCACCACCCCGGCCATGGCCAGGCCCATGACCACGACCACGGCGCCGGCGATCTGGTTGAGCCCCCGCTGGTGGTCGAGCAGCACCTGGCCGACGGCGCTGGCCCCGGCGCCCAAGGCCACGAACACGAGGGTGAAGCCGGCCACGAACAACAGGGTCGAGCGGAGCAGCCGGCGGGTATCGGCCTTCGTCGCCACCGCCAGCTCGGCCGTGCCGACGCCGGACATGAGGGAGAGGTAGCCGGGGACGAGCGGCAGCACGCACGGAGACAGGAACGAGATCACCCCTGCGCCGAAGGCGACGAACAGCCCCGGGTTCGACGCCGCCAGCACCGGGCCCACTCAGCGCCCCTGGAAACGGGGCGGGCGACGCTCGGCGAAGGCGGCGACGCCCTCGACCAGGTCGGCGCTGGCCCACGCCCGGCGCCTGGCGTCCTCGACGCCGGGATCGGCGAGGTCACCCTCGAGCCGGTTCAGGGCGAGCTTGTGGGCGGCCACCGTGAGGGGCGCGAGGCGGGCGATGTCGCCGGCCCACGCCACCGCCTCGTCGAGCCCGCCCGCGCGCTGCGCCAGCCCGAGGCCCACAGCGGTGGCGCCGTCGATCTCCTCGGCCGCCAGCAGCATCGCCCGGGCCGGGCCGTGACCGGCGAGCAGAGCGACGCGCTGCACGCTGGCGTGGTCCATCACCAGTCCCAGTCTGGCGGCCGGGACCCCGAAGCGGCAATCGGCAGTGGCGACCCGCAGGTCACAGGCCACGGCGAGCTGGAGCCCGGCGCCGAGGGCCACCCCCTCGACCGCGGCGATGACGGGGACGGGAGCACCCGTGACGGCGTCGAGGAGCAGCCGCAGTCGGTCGATGAACCGGCCGCTCGGCACGGCCGAGAGATCGGCACCGGCGCAGAAGTGGCCGCCGGCACCGCCGAGCACGACGGCGCGGGCACCGCCCGAGACCGCCGTCGCCAGGCCCTCGACGAGCTCGTCGCACGTGTGGGCGTCGAGGGCGTTGCGGCGCTCGGGCCGGTCGATGGTGAGCACCGAGACAGCGCCGGCGCTCTGGGCCCGGACCGTCATCGGCGCCGTTGTGTAGGACGGGTCGCGATGCGGAACACTACGGCCATGATCCTCTTCATCCTCGGTCTCGTCCTCAGCGGTCTCATCGTGGGCGCCCTCGGCCGCCTCGCCATCCCCGGGCCCAACCCCATGTCGATCGGCATGACGATCCTCGTCGGGGTGGGCGGCTCACTGATCGCCGGGCTGGTGGCCGGGCTGTTGTTCAACCGGGGCGCCGGATTGCTGCTGTCCGTGCTGGGCGCTGCGCTCATCGTCTGGCTCATGCAGCGCAGCCAGTCCCGGCGGACGGCGTTCTGACCGCCGCCCCGTCGCCGTCAGACCCGCTGCTGGCGGGCCACCGCGTCGAGGTCGGCCTCCACCATGGACGACACCATCTCGGCGAACGTCACCCGAGGGGCCCAGCCCAGCTCACGCCGGGCCCGGGTGGCGTCGCCGATGAGTGAGTCGACCTCGGCCGGTCGCATGAAGCGCGGGTCCATCACGACGTGGTCCCGGTAGTCGAGGCCGACGGTCTCGAAGGCGAGCGAGCAGAAGTCGCGCACGGTGTGCGCCTCTCCCGTGGCCACCACGTAGTCGGACGGGGCGTCCTGCTGGAGCATGAGCCACATGGCCCGCACGTAGTCGCCGGCGAATCCCCAGTCGCGCTCGGCGTCGAGATTGCCCAGTGACAGGGTCTGGTCGAGGCCGAGCTTGATCCGGGCCACGCCGTTGGTGATCTTGCGGGTGACGAACTCGAGGCCCCGCCGGGGCGACTCGTGGTTGAACAGCATGCCGCTGGAGGCGTGCAGGCCGTACGACTCGCGATAGTTCACCGTGATCCAGTGCCCGTACACCTTGGCCACGCCGTAGGGGCTGCGGGGGTAGAACGGCGTGGTCTCGCGCTGGGGGACCTCGACGACCTTGCCGAACATCTCGCTCGAGCTCGCCTGGTAGAAGCGGATGCTGGCGTCGACGGTGCGGATGGCGTCGAGGACCCGCGTGACGCCGATGGCGGTGGTCTCCCCCGTGAGGACGGGCTGGTCCCACGACGTCTGCACGAAGGACTGGGCGGCCAGGTTGTACACCTCTGTGGGTTGGTGGGCGCTGAGCAGCCGGATCATCGACACCTCGTCCAGCAGGTCGCCGGACACGATCGTGATCCTGTCCTGGATGTGGGCGATGCGCTCGAAGTTCACCGTGCTCGACCGCCGCACCATGCCGAGAACTTCGTAGCCGTTCTCGAGGAGCAGCTCGGCCAGGTAGGAACCGTCCTGGCCGGTGATGCCGGTGATGAGCGCGCGCCGTTCCATTGGCCGCAGTCTTACCGCCCGGCGTGCGGGCCGTCGGGCGGAACGCCTGCCGCCCAGCGCGGAGGCCGCTTCTCGGCGAAGGCGGCCGTGCCCTCGTGGGCGTCCTCCGTCATCCCGGCCAGCGTGAGCAGGGGATGCAGCTGGGCCAGGGCGGCGCGAGCGTCGAGGCCCCAGGTCGCGTAGAACGAGTCGCGCCCGAGGCGCAGCGGGCCCGGGGGCTTGGCGGCCAGGACGGCCGCCACCTCGTCGACGGCGGCGCCGAGATCGGCCGCTGCGACCACCCGGCTGACGAAGCCGATGCGCTCGGCCTCGGCCGCCCCCACCCGCCGGCCGGTCATCATCAACTCGAGCGCCTTCTTGGGCGGCATGGCCCGCACCAGCGGCACGGTGGCCAGGTAGGGCCACAGCCCCACGTCGATCTCGGGGGTGGCGAACACGGCGTCCTCGGCCGCCAGCACCAGGTCGCAGGCCAGGGCCAGGGCGAACCCACCGGCCATGGCCGCGCCGCGCACGGCCGCCACCGTCGGCTTGCCGAGGTCCCACAGGTCGAGGAACAGGGCGGCCAACTGCCCACGGTCGCCGTGCGCCTTCTCCACCGTCGCCGTGGTCGGGCTCGGCCCGGCGGTGCCGGCGGTGCCGGCGGTGCCGGCGGTGGCCATGGTGGACAGGTCGGCGCCTGCGCAGAAGGCACGGTCGCCGGCGCCGGTGAGCACCACCACCCGCACGTGTTCGTCCGCCTTGGCGAGGGCGAGGGCGCCCCGCAGCAGGCGCACGGCGTCCCACGTGAGTGCGTTCCGGCGCTCGGGCCGGTTGATCGTGACCCGGCCGAGCGGTCCGTCGACCTCGTAGAGCACCACCTCGGCCACGACCGGCGACGCTACCTTGGCGCCCCCGGCTGTTCACGCTCCGGGCGGTGGCAGCCGGAGCCGGCCTCCGGGCAGGATGGCCGGATGGGCCGGATGGCGGGCGACGCGGGCACGGCGGGCGGCACGGGGCCGATCGACGATCCCGTGCGGGTCAGCCGGGCCCGCTGGGCCCGTTGGGGGGCGATGGGCAAGCGGATCGGCTACGGCCTGGTCCTGGCGTCGATCGCCGTGTTCGTGGTGGGCGCCGCCACCCGGTTCACGGGGCTGGTCACCGGTGTGGTCACCGCCTGCCTGATCGGCTCCACCTTCACACTCGCTCCCGGCATCGTCATCGGGTACGCCGTGAAGAAGGCCGAGCGCGAGGACCCGGAGCCGCTGCGGAGATAGCGTGCCTCCGGCATGGTCCGGGCCGCCGTCCTCACCGCCCTCGGGCAGCCCCTCGAGATCCGCGACGACGTCGAGGTCGACGATCCCCATCTCGGCGAGGTCCAGGTGCGCATCGCCGCGTCGGGCGTGTGCCACTCAGATCTGTCGGCCCGCGACGGCGTGATGCTGATGCCCACACCCGTCGTCCTCGGCCACGAGGGTGCCGGGGTGGTCGAGAAGGTGGGCCCGGGCGTCACCCGGTTCCGGCCCGGCGACCACGTCCTCGTGTCGTGGGTGCCGCAGTGCGGGACCTGCTACCTCTGCGAGCGCCGCCAGGGCCACCTGTGCGAGGCGGCGACCATCACCCTGGCCGCCGGCGGCCTGCTCGACGGGACCACCAGGCTGCGCTCCCGCCACGCGCCCCTGCACCAGATGGCCGCCAGCGGCACCTTCGGCGAGCTGGCCGTGGTACCCGAGACCGGCGTGGTGAAGCTGCCCGACGACCTCGACCTGAAGCTGGCGGCGCTGCTCGGATGCTCGGTGCTCACGGGCGTGGGCGCCGTATTGAACACCGCCCACGTGGCCGAAGGCGACACGGTGGCGGTGCTCGGCTGTGGCGGCGTCGGGCTCAACGTGGTCCAGGGTGCCCGCATCGCCGGGGCCGCCCGCATCATCGCAGTGGACACCAATCCGGCCAAGCTCGCGCTCGCCGCCTCCTTCGGCGCCACCCACGCGGTGGACGCGTCGCGCCACGACGCCGTCGCAGGGGTCATGGACCTCACCGACCAGCGTGGTGCCGACGTGGCCTTCGAGGTCGTGGGGACCCAGCGCACGATCGACCAGGCGGTCACCATGGCGCGCCGCGGGGGCCATGCCGTGCTGGTGGGCGTTCCCGCCATGGACGTCACCGTCACCGTCCCCGCCTTCTTCGGCGTCGTCCTGGCCGGGAAGACGATCTCGGGATGCTGGTACGGCTCGTCGAACATCCGGCAGGACGTGCCGAGACTGCTCCGCCTCTACCGGGCGGGCCGCCTCGACCTGGAGGGACTGGTGTCACGCACCATCGGCCTCTCCGAGGTCAACGACGCCCTGGACGCCCTCGGCACGGGCGACCTCGCCCGGTCCGTCATCGTCCACGACGCACCGCCGGCGTAGCCCGCCCGGCGGGCGCTGGCGTCGGCGGCGGTCAGCGGTCAGCGGAGGTCGCTGCGGCGGTACCGGCGCCGGCGCGCTCTCGCCGCCAGCAGGGTGACACCGGGTCGCTGGGCCGGGATGGGCCGGTGCGGCTCCGGCGGCCGCCGGCTGGCGCTGCTGGGCTGCGAGACGGGACCCGTCATGGGTGTGGTATTCCCCCTTCCCCTCCGGGTTCCTTCCCACCCGCACAAGATGCGCATAGGTGTTGGATGGCACCAATTCGGGCGTCCCCGCCCCGGAGGCCGGGAAATTCCTCCGCCATAAACGAGACGATACGGTACCGTTTCGAGAGGCGAAAGGAGGACCATGGACGAGCGGCACGAGCAGCACGACCGGCGTTGGTGGGTTCTGGCCGTTCTGTGCCTGAGCCTTGTCATGATCATCGTGGGCAACACGGTGCTCAACGTCGCCCTGCCCACGCTCGTCCGCGAGCTCGACGCCTCCTCCACGGAGCTCCAGTGGATCGTCGACATCTACGCCCTGGTGTTCGCCGGGCTCCTGCTCACCGCCGGCGCTCTCGGCGACCGCTTCGGCCGCAAGGGGGCGCTCACCGCCGGCCTCGTCGTCTTCGGCACCGGCTCGGGGCTGGCCGCCTTCGCCTCGTCTCCCGTCGAGCTCGTCGCGACCCGGGCGATCATGGGCCTCGGTGCCGCGCTGGTCATGCCGGCGACCCTCTCCATCCTCACCACCGTGTTCCCACCCCGCGAGCGGGCCCGCGCCATCGCCGTGTGGGCCGGTTTCGCCGGTGCTGGTGCCGCCATCGGCCCCATCGCGGGCGGCTACCTGCTCGAGCACTTCTGGTGGGGGTCGGTGTTCCTGGTGAACCTCCCGGTGATCGCCATCGCCCTGATCGGCGGCCACCGGGTGGTGCCGTCCTCGCGCGATCCGCGCCAGGTCCCGCTCGATCCGGTGGGCGCCGCCCTCTCCATCGTTGGCCTGGGTGCACTGCTCTACGCCATCATCGAGGCGCCGACCCATGGCTGGAGCGCAGCTCCCACCCTGGGCGCCGGATCTGCCGCCCTCGTCGTGCTGGCCGTCTTCGGCGCCTGGGAGCTGCGCTCGACGCACCCGATGCTCGACCTCCGCCTGTTCCGCAACCCCCGCCTCAGCGCGGCCAGCGCCGCGATCTCGCTCGTGTTCTTCGCCATGTTCGGCACGTTCTTCCTGTTCACCCAGTACCTCCAGCTGGTGAAGGGCTACACCGCTCTGGGCGCCGGGCTCCGCACCCTGCCCGTGGCGCTCACGCTCATGGTGGTGGCCCCTCTGAGCGCACGGCTGGTGGAGCGATTCGGACCTCGGCAGGTCGTCGCCGGCGGGCTCACCGTGGTGGCCGCCGGCCTCGCGCTGCTCTCGCTGAGCAGCGCCGCCACCAGCTATCCGCAGCTGGCCGCGTCCCTGGTGGTGATGGCGGTGGGAATGGGCTCGTCGATGGCGCCCGCCACCGCCTCGATCATGTCGTCGGTGCCCCAGGGGAAGGCGGGCGTGGGTTCGGCGGTCAACGACACGACCCGCGAGCTCGGCGGCGCCCTCGGAGTGGCGGTCCTCGGCAGCCTCGCCGCCTCGCAGTACGCGTCGGCGCTGGCGCCCGCCCTCGGCGACGTCCCGGGCCCGCTGGCGGCCGCCGCCCGCAGATCGCTCGGCGGTGCCCTCGGGGTCGCCGGCGAGCTCGGCCATTCTTCCGGCGCCCACCTGGCGGCCGCCGCCCGCGCCTCCTTCGTCGACGCCATGGGGAGCGCCCTTCTGGTGGCGTCGGCCGTCGCGCTGGTGGCCGCCGCCGTGGTCGGCCGCTTCCTCCCTGCGCAGGCGCCCGTGCACGACGTCCCGGGCCGGCCCACCGACACCGGGCCGCCGCCGGCGCCCGCCCACACGGTGACCACCGCGGAGGCGGCGGCGTGGGCGGCCGGCGAAGGGGCCCGCGCCGGAGCGCTCGAGCCGTGACCGCCGTCACCGGCGCCGTCCCGGCCGCTCCCCCGCGGGTGCGCAGACGCAGCTCGCGCTCGCACGCCGCCATTCTGGAGAGCACCGTCGACCTGCTGTGCGAGCTCGGCTTCGCCGGGCTCACCATCGAAGGGGTGGCGGCTCGGGCGGGCGTCGGCAAGTCGACGATCTACCGGCACTGGCGTTCGAAGGCCGAGCTCGTCATCGAGGCGTTCGGCTCCCTCATCCGAACCGCCCCGCCGGTCCACACTGGCGATCTGCGCACCGACCTGGTCGAGCGCGTCCGCAACGTCAGCGCCGTGATCAGCAGCCCACCGCTGGCGCCGATCCTGCCGTCGCTGCTGGACGCGGCGGAGCGCGACCCGGAGCTGGCCGAGCTCCACCGCCAGTTCACCGCGCTGCGCCGCCGCGGGGTGCTCGACGTCCTCGACGCCGGCATGGCCGCCGGGACGGTGGCACCGGGCTGCGATGTCGAGCTGGTCGCCGATTTGCTCGCCGGGCCCGTGTTCTACCGCCGGCTCATCTCCCGCGCGCCGCTGGGTCCCGCGTTCGCCGATCGCCTGGTCGACGCCCTGCTGCCCCTCATCACCGGTTCGGCGCCATCCTGAGGGCCCCGATCCCCGGACTCCGGGTCGGAGGACGGGAGACGCCGGCGCCCGCGCTCTACAGTTCGGCGATGCGTCCCCAGGTGAGTCCCCTCGGAGCCGTGGTGCGGGGCGCCGTGGCCGGCGCTGCCGGCACGCTGGCCATGGACGCCGTCTGGTACCACCGGTACCGCAGGGGCGGGGGGACGCAGCGGTTCGCGTCGTGGGAGTTCTCGACCGGGTTGACCAGC
>DATAIT010000124.1 GCA_036262515.1 Acidimicrobiales bacterium
CGCCAGGCGCTGGAGGACGGCGCCCGGTTGCTGGTGGCGGTGGGCGGTGACGGTACGGTGCACGAGGTCGTCAACGGGATGCTCGACGGCGATGGGCGGGCCCATGTCACCGGCGCCGTCCTCGGCGTGGTGGCGGCCGGCTCGGGGTGCGACTTCGTACGCACCTTCGGGCTGCCGTCGCGCCCGGCTCCGGCCGCCGCCCGGCTGGCGGGTGGCGGCGTGCGGGCGGTCGACGTGGCGCGGATCGGCTTCGTCGACGGCGGCGGGCGGCCCGCCAGCCGCTTCTTCGTGAACATCGCCGAGGCCGGCCTGGGCGCGTCGACGGCGGCGCGTGCCGTCCGCATGCCCCGCTCCCTCGGGCAGAGCCGGTACCTCGCCGCCTTCTGGGCGGTGCTGCCCGGCTACCGGCCGGGGTCAGCTCGCATCGACGCCGACGGGGCGCCGGTCTACGACGGGCGTGCCGTCAACGTGGTGGCCGCCAACTGCCGGTACTTCGGCGGCGGCATGCACATCTCGCCCCGCTCGGACCCGGGCGACGGGGCCCTCGAGCTGTTGGTGTTCAACGGCCGCAAGACCGACTCGTTCACCATGCTGCCCAAGGTGTACAGGGGCAGGCACATCCCCCACCGCAGCATCATGGAGCTGCGCGGCGGCCAGTTCAGGGTGACCGCCGAGCCGGCCCTCGCCGTCGAGGCCGACGGCGAGGTCCTCGGCACCACCCCGGTCACCATCGACGTGGTGCCGGCCGCTCTCACGCTGAAGGTCTGAGGCGTGCCGCAGGGGGACTGGGGCGCTTTGGCCAGCGCCGCGCCCGGGGAGAACAGGGCAATGGCCGTGTCCACCCTCGACCAGTTGCGGGCCGACGCGGCGACCTGCACGGACTGCGACCTGTATCGCGACGCCACCCAGACGGTGTTCGGGGAGGGCCCGGCGACGGCCGACGCCGTGCTCGTGGGGGAGCAGCCGGGCGACCAGGAGGACCGGACCGGCGCACCGTTCGTCGGGCCCGCCGGGCGGGTGCTGGACGACGCCTTGCGGGCCGCCGGGGTCGATCGCACGAAGGTCTATGTCACGAACGCGGTCAAGCACTTCAAGTTCGAGCAGCGGGGCAAGCGGCGCATCCACCAGCGCCCGAACCGCACCGAGCAGGTTGCCTGCCACCGGTGGATCGAGTCGGAGCTCGCGTCCATCCGGCCCCGCCTGGTGGTCTGCCTCGGAGCCGTCGCGGCCACCTCGCTCCTCGGGCCCAAGGCCACTGTCGCCAGGTTGCGGGGACGCCCGGTGGAGTCGGACCTGGCCGAGCTGGTGGCCGTCACCGTCCATCCGTCGTCGATCCTGCGGGCGCCCGACGACGAGGCGCGGCGCCTCGCCTACGACGGCTTGCGCAACGACCTGGCCGCCGCCTTCTCCTGGCTGTGACCGCCGGGAGCGGCCGGGCGAGGGTCGGCTGCTCCGGCTGGTCCTACAAGGACTGGCGGGGCGTGGTGTACCCGCCCAAAGCGCCGGCGCGCCACTGGTTCGGGCTGTACGCCGAGCGGTTCGACACGGTCGAGATCAACAACACCTTCTACCGGCTGCCTCCGCCGGAGACGTTCGACGGCTGGAGGGCACAGGCGCCGCCCGGCTTCGTCTACGCCGTCAAGCTGGGAGGGTTCGGGTCGCACCGCATGAAGCTGCGCGACGCCGGCTCCTGGCTCCCGAACCACGTCGAGCGGGTCGAGCGGCTCGGTGCCACGCTCGGGCCCAACCTGGTGCAGCTGCCACCGAGGTGGCGGCGCGACGTGGGTCGACTCGACGAGTTCCTGTCGTTCGCCCCGCCGTCGATGCGCTGGGCCGTCGAGGTGCGCGAGCCGTCGTGGCTGCACGACGAGGTGTTCGACGTCCTCGCCCGCCACGGAGCCGCCCTGTGCATCCACGACCTCATCCCCGAGCACCCCTGGGTGCGCACCACCGACTGGGCCTACGTCCGGTTCCACGGCGCCGAGGCGTGGACGCAGCCCTACGCCCGCAGGTACACCGGCCGTCGCCTCTGGCGCGCCGCCGACCGCCTGTCCGCCTGGCTCGACGAGGGCAGCGACGTCTACGCCTACTTCAACAACGATCACCACGGCTACGCGGTGGAGGACGCCTCCTGGCTCGCCGCCCGGCTCCACCATCCCGAGCCCGCCGGCGTGTAGCTCCCCTTCGCCGCTTCTGGCAGCGGAAATCGACCGCTACCGGTCGAGTTCGCCCCCAGAACGATGCGGCCGCCAGCTCGGCACCGCCCTGGCGGGGGCACAACCGGGCGTGAGGGACCGCCGAAGGCTCGGTCAGCGCTCGCGCCGGTCGGGCCGGCCCTGCACCAGCCACGTGGGCAGCTCGGAGGCGAGGAGCGGCTCGGTCCAGTAGAAGCCCTGACCCTGCTCGCAGCCGAAGCGGTTGAGCGTCTCGACCTGGCGGGTGTGGGAGATGCCCTCGGCCACCGTCTCCAGGCCAAGGGCGTGGGCCAGGTTGATGGCCGCAGCCACGAGGGCGCCCGAACCCTCGCGCGCCGAGTCGTCGCCCTTGCCCAGCTCGGCGATGAGCGACATGTCGAGCTTCACCCGGTCGACGAGGAACCGGCGCAGCGACGCGAGGGACGAGTACCCGGTCCCGAAGTCGTCGATGGCGAGGCCGACCCCGAGCTGGCGGAGGGCACGGAGGGTCTGGATGGCCGACCCCGCCTCGTCGATGAGGATGCTCTCGGTCACCTCCAGCTCGAGGGCGTCGGCGGGGAGTCCGGTCTCCTCCAGCGCCTCGATCACGTCGCTCACGAAATCGGGCTGCGCCAGCTGTAGCGGCGACACGTTGACCGCCATGCACAGGGGCGTGTCGAGCTCGGCCCGCCACCGGGCGGCCTGGCGGCACGCGTGGGTGAGCACCCAGCGGCCGATCGGGACGATGAGCGCCGTCTCCTCGGCCAGTGGGATGAACGTCGACGGGAGGACCTCACCCCGGACCGGGTTGGCCCACCGCACGAGCGCCTCGACGCCGATGACCTGACCCGTGGCCAGGTTGACCTGGGGGTGGTAGCGGAGGAACAGCTCGTCGCCGTCGACGGCGCGGCGAAGGTCGGCCTCCAGCTTGAGGCGCTCGTGGGCGGCGACGGTCATGGCCGGCTGGAACATCTCGAAGCGGTTGCCGCCCGCCCCCTTCGCCCGGTACATGGCGACGTCGGCGTGCTGGAGCAGCTGCTCCTTCGACGAGCAGTCCTCGGGCCACAGGGCGACGCCGATGGACGCGCCGACGAAGAACTCGATCCCGGCACCGAGGAAGGGGGGTCGTAGCGCCAGCAGGACCCGCTCGGCCGCACCGGCCGCCTCCTCCGGGGTGCTGGACCCGCCGAGGAGCACGGCGAACTCGTCGCCACCGAGCCGGGCCACCGTGTCGCTGCTGCGCAGGGCGCCGACGATTCGGCGGGCCACCTCCACCAGCACCTCGTCGCCGCAGTGATGGCCCAGGCTGTCGTTGACGGTCTTGAACCGGTCGATGTCCACGAACAGCACGGCCACGTTGCGCCGGCCGCGCCGGCCCAGGGCCAGGGCCTGGTCGAGCCGGTCGGAGAACAGCGCCCGGTTGGTGAGACCGGTCAGCTGGTCCCGCGTCGCCAGCTCCGCCAGCCGGGCGTTGGCCTCCCGGAGCGAGGCTTCGGCGACCTTCGCCTCCGTGACGTCCTGGGCCGTGCCGCGCATGAGCGCAGGGGCCCCGTCGGCATCGGCCACCACGTCGCCCCGGGCGTGCACGATGCGCTCGCCGTGGCCGGTGGTGACCCTGTAGGTGACTTCGAACGGCTCCCTGGTGGCCATCGCCGCCGACACCGCCTCCTGCACCGAGCTGCGGTCGTCCGGGTGCACCCGGAGGAGGAACGCCTGGTACGTCGGTTCCTCGTCGCACGGCAGGTCCAGGATGATGAAGAGCTGCTCGGACAACGACAGCTTGTCGGTGACGAGGTCCCACTCCCAGCTGCCGAGCCGGGCGATGGCCTGGGCGTCGGCCAGCCGGCGCTCGTTGCTCAGCAGCTGGGCGAGCGCCTCGCACCGCTCGGTGACGTCCCGCACGCACAGGACGCGGCCGACGAGGTCGCCGGCGTCGTCGCGCAGGGTGGACAGGGTGACGGCCGCGGTGAACGTGGTCCCGTCCGTGCGCCGGCGCGACACCTCGCACCTGCCGATCCCGGTTTGGAGCGCGTCGCGCATGAGCGTCTGCACAGGACCGGCCCAGTCCTCGTCGGTGTAGAAATCGCTGCCCATGAAGCGCCTGGCCTGGAGGTCGGCCAGGTCGAAGCGGTGCATCCGGGCGAACTCGGCGTTGGCGTAGACGATTCGAGCGTCGTTGTCGGCGACCGCCACGCCCTCCCCGACCTGGTCGACGATGCGGGACAGCAGTCGCAACTGGCCGAGATCGGTGATCCGGGGGAGGCGGCGCGGGTCGGCGGCTGGCGCGTCCGGATCCCGTTCCGGAGAAGCGGAGTGCACAGCATCTCCATCGGCCGGATCGAGGCGCGACTGAAACGACAGGTTTCCCCCGCCGTCCCGCCCGCCGCCCGGTGGGCGTCGCCGGCGCCACCACCGGCGGGACCCTGCACGACGATCCACCGTACCCCGACCGGCCTGGATCGTTCCCGTCAAGACCCCGGAACAGCTCCGGGTCGGGGGGTACGAATGGACCGGCGACGGGTACCTGGGGGAACTGACGCGCCGGCTGGCGCGCACGATCAGGGAAGCACGGATGCCGAACATCGGCCCCGACACGGCGGAGATGCAGGGCCTGGTGCGGGCCGTGGCGACCGCCGCCTTCGGATTCGACGATCTTCGGCCCGGTCAGGAGGAGGCGGCGGCCGCCGTCCTGGGCGGCCGGGACGTGCTGGCCGTCATGCCCACCGGTGCCGGGAAGTCGGCGGTGTACCAGTTGGCGGGCGCCCTCATCGACGGTGTCACCGTCGTCGTGTCGCCCCTGATCGCCCTCCAGCACGACCAGGTGGAGGGCATCGGGGACCGCCTCGGCGGCGCCGGGCGGGTCAACTCCGCCATGACGGCGACGGCGCGGGGCGAGACGTTCGCGGCGCTCGAGCGCGGCGACCTCGAGTTCGTGTTCGTGGCGCCGGAGCAGCTGGCGAACGACGAGACGTTCGAGCGGATCACCCGGGCCGGGCCGTCGCTGTTCGTGGTCGACGAGGCCCACTGCATCTCCACCTGGGGCCACGACTTCCGACCGGAGTACCTCCGCCTGGGGTCCATGATCGAAGGGCTCGGCCACCCCCAGGTGGTGGCCCTGACGGCCACGGCGTCGCCGCCGGTGCGGGACGAGATCGTCCAGAGGCTCGGGATGCGCGACCCCGTCGTCGTGGTGTCGGGGTTCGAGCGCCCCAACATCGAGCTCGAGGTGTGCTCGCGGCCCGACGACGGCTCGGCCCTCGACGCCCTCGTCGAGCGGGCCCGGTCGCTGCGCGGGACCGGGATCGTCTACGTCGCCACCCGCCAGCAGGCCGAGGAGCTTTCCGGGCGGCTGGCGACGCCAGGACGGGCGGCCGCCGCGTACCACGGGGGGATGGCGCCCGCCGACCGGGAGTCGGTGCACGAGCGCTTCGTGCGTGCCGAGCCGTTCCTGGTCGTGGCGACGGTGGCGTTCGGGATGGGCATCGACGTCGCGCACGTACGGTTCGTGCTCCACGCCGACGCCCCGGAGAGCCTCGACGCCTACTACCAGGAGCTGGGGCGGGCAGGGCGCGACGGGCGGCCGGCGCGGGCGGTGCTGTTCCGGAGCATGAAGGACAGCGGCAAGCGGCGGTTCTTCGCCGGGACCGGTGCCGTGCCGGCTGCGCTTCTCGACAGCCTCACCCGGGCCCTGGCCGTGGCGGGCGGCCCGGTCGCCCCCGAGGCGCTGGCCGAGCACCTCGAGGTGTCGAGGTCCCGCCTCACCGTCGCCGTCGACCTGGTGGTCCGGGCGGGAGGAGCGGTGGTCGGCCCCGACGGCGCCGTTTCGTGGGCGGGCCAGCGGCGGCCCGACGAGGTGGCCTCGGCAGTGGCCGCCGACCACGAGTCGTACCGGGCCCTGGAGCGCACCCGCTCGGAGATGATGCGCCGGTACCTGGAGACGGACGCCTGCCGCTGGAGCATCATCCTCGGGTACTTCGGCCAGGCTTCCGACGGCGCGTGCGGGCACTGCGACAACTGCTGCCGGGACCGCCCGGCACCCGCGGCGGCGGTCGAGGCGCGGACGGCGCCCTTTCCGGTGGGGTCGCGCGTCGCCCACGACACGTGGGGCGAAGGGCTGGTCGTCGGGTCGGACGGCGGCGTGCTGACCGTGCTGTTCGACGACGGCGGCTACCGGGCCCTGGCGGTGGACCTGGTCGTGGCCAACCGGCTCCTGCGCCTGATCTGACCCGGGGGGCTCCTCCCGTGACTGGAGAGCGGCTCTCGTGGGCAGAAACGACTCCGGCGCAGGCGCGGTCGGGTTCACGCCGGCACCGGGTGCTCGGCCAGGGAGACGCAGGTGAGACAGAGCAGAACGTCGTCGCAGTTCGATCGAGCGGGGCCGGCGATCGACCCCGTGCGCGCCTACCTGGACGACGTCGGCCGCCACGACCTGCTGACCCGCCAGGACGAGGAGCGCCTGGCCCGATCCATCGAGTCCGGGCGCAACGCCACCGAGGAGCTGAAGAAGGACGGAAGCCTGCCACCCGAGCGGCGCCGCCACCTCCTGGCCCTGGTCGCCGAATGCGAGCGCAGCACCCGCGAGTTCATCGTCTCCAACCTGCGCCTGGTGGTCTCCATCGCCAAGCGGTACCGCAACTCCGGCATCCCGATGTCCGACCTGATCCAGGAAGGGAACATCGGCCTCATCCAGGCCGTCCGGAAGTTCGACCACCGCCGGGGGTTCCGGTTCTCCACCTACGCCACCTTCTGGATCCGCCAGGCCATCGGGCGGGCGGTCCACGGCTCCGGTCGCACCATCCGGCTTCCGGTCGAGGTGGGTGAGCGCCTGGCTGCCCTGCGCAGGGCCCAGTCCCGCCTGGAGAGCCGGCTCGGCCGCCCGCCGACGGTGGCCGAGGTCGCCGGCGAGGTCGGATTGCCTCCGGCCAAGGTGGCAGGGCTGTTGGACCACGCGACGCATCCCGTATCGCTCGACGCGACCCTCGGGGAGGATGGCAGCGAGCTCGGCGAGCTGGTCGAGGACCACCACGCCACCAAGCCGTTCGAGGACGCGGTCTCCCGCATGACGCCCTCGGCGGTGGATCGCCTGCTCGCCGCCCTCGACGGGCGGGACCGCGAGGTGCTGTGCCTGCGCTACGGCCTGTCCGGCGAGCAGCCAATGTCGTTCCACCAGGTCGGTCAGCGTCTCGGCGTGACCGGCGAACGGGCCCGCCAGCTCGAGCGCCGGGCGCTGTCCCGGCTCAGGCCGGAGCTGAAGCGCCTCGAGGAACAGGGTCTGCTGGACCGGTGACCGGCGCGCCCAGGTAGGCGGCCGACAGCTCGTCGGCGAGGTCCGCAGGCTGGCCGACGGCGGTGATCCGGCCGTTCACCATGACGGCGGCGTAATCGGCCACACCCAGCACGGTGCGGGCAGACTGCTCGACGACGAGTATGGATGCGCCGGCGGCCGCCACCTCGGCCACGCGGGCGTACAGCTCCCCGACCAGCGCGGGAGCGAGCCCCATGGAGAGCTCGTCGAGGAGCAGCAGGGCCGGGTCGGTCACCAGGGCGCGAGCCAGCGCCAGCATCTGCTGCTCCCCGCCCGACATGCTCCCGGCCAGCTGCTGGCGCCGCTCGGCGAGCCGGGGGAAGCGGGCGTATGCCCGGTCCTCCACCTCGTCGAAGGCCGTGCCGGCGAAGGTGGCCATGCGCAGGTTCTCGCGCACCGTGAGGTTCGGGAAGACGCCCCGCCCCTCCGGGATGGTGCACACGCCGATGCGGGCCAGGGCGTCGGGTCGGGCGCCGTTGACGTGGCGGCCGGCGATGTGCACGCAGCCGGCGGTGGGGGGGAGCCGGCCGCTCACGACGTTGAGCGTGGTCGACTTGCCGCTCCCGTTCGGGCCGAGCAGGGCGACGACGCTCGCCGCCGGCACGGCCAGGTCGACACCTCGGAGGACCTCGATGCGGCCGTACGCGGCCCGCAGGCCGCGCAACTCGAGCACGGGCTCCGGCAGCCCGCTGCCGGTCACGCCCGACGCCCCCCATGCTCACCCGGCACGGCGGTGCCGAGGTAGGCGTCCAGCACGGCGGGACTGGCGCGGATCTCGGCCGGAGGGCCGGCGGCGAGCATGGACCCGGCGTCGAGCACGTGGATCCACTCGCACACCCGCATCACGAGCGCCACATCGTGCTCCACCAGCAGCACGGCCGTGCCCTCGGCCGCCAGCTGCACCAGCAGGGCGCCCAGGACGTCGGACTCGGCGTCGTCCAGCCCCGACGCCGGCTCGTCGAGGAGGAGCGCCCGCGGCCGCGTGGCCAGAGCCCGGCCCAGCTCGACGAGGCGGGCCGAGCCCGTCGGGAGCGAGTCGGCCCTGTCGCCGGCGACCGCCGTCAGCCCCATGCGGGCGACGATGCCGTCCGCCTCGGCGGCCGCAGCTGCGGTGGAACGGCGGCGGGGTCCGGCCATCTCGGCCGCGACCCGTATGTTGTCGGAGACCGTGAGCGACCCGAAGATCTCCAGTCGCTGGAACGTGCGGGCCAGGCCGAGGCGGGCCCGCCTGTGCGGTGGCATCCGGGTGATGTCCCGGCCGTCGAGGACCACCGACCCGGTGTCGGGATCGCGCAGCCCGGTGATCACGTCGAACAGGGTCGTCTTCCCGGCGCCGTTGGGCCCGATCAGCCCGGTGATGCGGCCCCCCTCGACGGCGAGGTCCACGGCGCGCAGGGCGTGACGGCCGCCGAACCTGACGTCGATCCCCTTCACCTCGAGCAGCGCCACGAGCGTCCTCCCCCGCCGGCGCCACCGTACCGCCGCCGTCGCGCGTTCCTGGCTCCGTGGCCTTTCCGGTACCTTTTCGCCCGGGACGGGTGGTAGGGACGGCGGCCGTTCGCAGGCAGGGGGTCTCGGCAGTGCGACAGCGTTGGGCGGTGCCGGTGGTCGTGGCCTCCGCCCTTCTCGCCTCGTCCTGCGGCGCCCGGCTCTCCGACGACCAGGTGGCCGCCCTCCGGGCGGCCCAGCGGCAGGGCGCGGCGGGTGCGGCTCCGGCCGGGTCGACGCCGCCCCGAGCGGAGACGGCGGCGCCCGCCGCGCCCACCGGCGGCCCTCCCGCTGCGTCCACCGGCGCCGGCCCGGCGGCGGTGGCGGCAGCAGCAGGCGGCCGAGCACCTGCCGCACCGCCGGCGGCCGCGGCCGGGGCCGGCGCACCGTCGGCCTGCACCCCATCGGCCGGCCCGGCCCAGCCGGGGCTGTCGGCCACCGAGGTGCGCATCGGCAACGTGTCGACCCTCAGCGGTCCCGTGCCGGGGTTCGGCAAGACGGGCCAGAACGGGGTCAAGGCGTACCTCAACTACCTGCGGAGCCAGGGAGGGGTGTGCGGCCGGCAGCTGACGCTGGCGACGGCCGACGATCGCCTCGACGCCGGTACCAACCGCTCCGAGACCGAGCGACTGGCCGGCGAGGTGTTCGCCTTCGTCGGAGGCACGTCGCCCGTCGACGACGGCGGAGCGGCTGCGCTGGCCAACACCGACATCTCCGACGTGTCGTTCAGCTTCAGCGAGCCGCGGGCCGCCCTGCCCAACAACTTCTCGCCCAACCCCATCGATCCGGCGTGCAAGTGCAACGGCACGGTCGACATCCTGCGCAGCCTCAAGCGGGCCAACGGCGTCGCCCGGGCCGCGATCATCTACCCGGCGCAGGCCGTGGCGAGGAGCAGGGCCTTCGCCTACAAGGTCGACCTGGCCGAGGCGGCCATCGAGCTGGTCGCCCTGTACGAGGCGCCGCTCACCGGGGCGACGTATTCGGGCTTCGTGAACGACATGCGCGACAAGGGCGTCGACATGGTGATCACCACGCTGGAGCTGAACGGCATGGCCGACCTGGCGAAGGCGTTCCGGACGGCGGCGTGGGAGCCCAAGGTCAAGTACTTCGGCGCCCAGGCGTACGGTCGCCAGTTCCTCTCGCTGGCCGGCCCCGCCGCCGAGGGCACCTATGCCGGCCTCACCACGGCGATCGTCGAGGATCGGGCGACGAACCCGGCAGTGGAGACCTTCGTGAGCTGGTACGAGCGCACCAACCCCGGCGCCGACATCGACTTCTTCGCCATCCTGGGCTGGGCCTCGGCCGACCTGCTGGTCACGGCCCTGCGAAACGCCGGCCCCGCCCCGACCCGCGCCGGGGTCCTGCAGCAGCTGCGGGCCCAGACGAAGTGGGATGCGTCGGGCCTGCTGGCTCCCCGGAACCCGGCAGGGAAGCAGCGGGCCCCGTGCCATCTCATCGCGGTGGTGAAGGGTGGCGGATGGCACCGGGCCACGCCGGCACAGGGGTTCGAGTGCTGACGGCGGCCCGGGCCGACGGTGCCGAGGTGGCCGCCAGCCGGGCCAAGCAGGCCGGCCTGGTCGCGCTCGTTGGGGTCAACCTGTTCGCCCTCGTCCGGGCCGGCGACGCCGGCACCTTCACCCGGTTCTTCGTCCTCGGCGTGGCCGACGGCTGCGTCCTGGCCATCGCCGCCACCGGGCTCGTCCTCACGTACACCACGACGGGCGTGTTCAACTTCGCCCACGGGGCCGTCGGCATGGTGGCCGCCTACGCCTACTACACCCTGCGGGTCGACCTCGGCGTGGCCACGCCGGTGGCGGTGGCCGCCGTCCTGGTCGTCCTGGCCCCCGCCGTGGGCCTGCTGCTGGAGCTGGTGCTGCGACCCTTCCGCCGGGCGCCCGCCACGACGAGCATCGTGGTCACCGTCGCCGTCACAATCCTCCTCATCGGCGTCGTGCAGGTGCTCTACCCGACCACCGGGGCGGGACGGCCGGTGCCCGCCCTCCTCGGCGACCGCACCGTCTCGGTGCTGGGCGCTCGGATCTCCTGGGACAAGGCCGCCGCCCTCGCCGTGGCCGTCGCCATGGCGTTCGCCCTGCGCGCCCTGCTGTTCCGGACGCGACTCGGGGTCGCCATGCGGGCACAGGTCGACGACGCCGACCTGGCCGGTCTCAACGGTGCGCCCCCCGCCGCCATTGCCCGGGCCAGCTGGGTGGCGGGGTCGGTGCTGGCCGCCCTCGCCGGGGTCCTCCTCGCCGGCGGGACGGGCCTCGAGCCGGTCAACCTCACCTTCGCCATCGTCGCCGCCTACGGCGCCGCGGTGTGCGGCGGCCTCCGCAGCCTCCCCCTCACCTTCGCGGGCGCCGTCATCCTCGGGCTCCTGCGGAACGAGGCCCTGCTCGCGCTCCCCGCCGGCAGCGGCTGGCAACGGCTGGCCACCAGCATCCCGGGGTTGTTCCTCTTCGCCGCACTGCTGTTCCTTCCCGAGGCCCGGTTGCGGACCGGCCGGGCGGCAGGCCGGCGGGTGCCCAGGGTCCCGGGCAGCGCCGCATCCATCGCGGGCGCGGTCGCCTTCGTGGCCGCCGCCTTCGTGGTGGCGCGCGTGACCCCGGCTGCGTACCTGCCCGACGTCACGCGTGGCGTGATCTTCGGGGTCGTCGCTCTCTCGCTGGTGGCGCTCACGGGCTTCAGCGGCCAGGTATCGCTGTGCCAGTACGTGTTCGTGGCCCTCGGCGCGTGGGCCATGGGCAGCTGGTTCGGTGGCCACAGCGCCCTCGGGATGGTGGCCGCCGGGCTCGTCGCCGTGCCCGCCGGCGTGGTGGTGGCGCTGCCCGCCATGCGGCTCCAGGGCCTGTACCTCGCCCTGGCCACGTTGGGCGTCGCCATCTTCTCCCGAGAGCTGGTCCTCCGCGACGACCGCATCTTCGGCGTTCGGCCGGTCCACGTCGGCCGCTTGGGGGTGGCCGGCGTCGACTTCTCGTCGAACGAGGCCTTCCTCGTCCTGTGCGCATTCGTGTTCGCCGTCGTGGCCGTCGCCCTGCTCGCGCTGCGACGCGGGCCGTTCGGCCGGTGCCTGGCCGCCATGGGCGACAGCTCGGCCGCCTGCGCCACCCTCGGGCTCGACGTGCGGCGCACCAAGCTGGTGGTCTTCGGGCTGTCTGCCTTCATCGCCGGGGTGGCCGGCGCCCTCCTCGGCGGGCTGAACGGCTTCGTGAGCGAGATCAGCTTCGAGCCGATCAACAACGTGGTGCTGCTGCTGTTCGCGGCGGTCGGTGGCATCACCACCGTGACCGGAGCCCTCATCGGGGGCGCGCTGTTCGCCCTGCTGCCCCTCGTGCAGAGCAAGCAGCCGGAGCTGGCCGGCCTGGTGCTGGCGGCGGTGGCCGCCGGCGCCATCGGGCTGGGCCGCCAGCCGGACGGCATCGCCGGCCTCCTGTTCGACGGCGCGTCGGAGTGGCGCCGCCTCCGTCCGGCTGGCCAGGAGCGTGGGCTCGGCGCCGCCGGCCGGGCCGGCGCCGGCCAGGGAGCGACCGTTGGCACCCCGCTCTGACGGCGACGGCGCCGCAGGAGGCCGGTGGGCCCGCCTCCTCGGGGCCGCCGTCGTGGCCCTCGCCGTATCGGCCACCGGCCCGGCGTCCGCGGGCGCCGACGACGTCACGGACCAGTTCGGCGGCTTCGAGCTCCTGGCCCGCGGCAACGGGCTGCAGGTCACCTACGACAGCCCGGGCCTCGTCCCGCAGTCCCCGGCCTTCCAGGCTTCGATCCCGGAGGCGTTGGCCAGCAGCAGCAGCGGCACCAACTACGCCCTGGCCAGCCTGGCCTACCCCGGAGCGGTGCTGGCCGACCTGTCCACCGTGCTCGCCCAGAGCAACCCCGACCTCCCCGCCGTCGTCCCGCCCTACCCGGTGCGGGCCCAGGCCTTCTTCCCGTCCGGCCCCACCGCCCAGACCCAGTCGGGGGGATCCGCCGAGATGCGGGCCGTGACCGACGCCGCCTCCTCCCAGGCCGTGGCGTTCTACGCCGGAACCGACGTCGGCCCTCTCGTGCGGTCGGGCTCGGTCACGGGAAACAGCGCCACCCGCGTCGAGCAGGGCCGGGTCACCAGCCGGGCCCGCGTGGAGGTGGGCGACGTCGACCTGTTGGGCGGGCTCATCCACGCCGAGTCGGTCGTCACGGACCTGGTCGCGGTCAGCGACGGCCGCACCTCCGCCTCCGAGGGGCAGACCACCGTGCACGGCCTCACGGTGCTGGGGCTGGCCGCCACGGTGGACGGCGACGGCGTCACCCTCGACCAGCGACCACCCGATCCCGCCCGCCCGGCGAGCCCGCTCGACCCGGTCCTCGGCCCCCTGGTGGGGTCGGGGACCCTGCCGCCCGGAGCGGTGGCGCCGGCGAAGCCGGTGCTCGACAACCTGAACCAGGTCCTGGCCCGGCTCGGGCCGGACGCAACCCTCACCGACGCCCTCGATGCGTCCGGCGTGCGATTGCGCGTGCTGGAGCCGGTGTCCACCGCCGACAAGGGAGCGGCCACCCGTTCGGCCTACGGCCTCCAGCTCGAGGTCGACTACTCGGCGGCCGGCGACCCTCTCGTCGGACCGCTGCTGGCCGCCCTGGTCCCCTCCGGGACCCTTCCCGCCGACTGCCCGGTCCCGGGCGCACCGGTCGACTGCAGCCCCGAGGGCCTCGTGTCCCTGCTGACCCGCACGCAGATCGGAGGCCTCGGCATCGCTGCGGCCGACGTCCGTGCGGCCGCCACGGCACCGTTCGAGGACGTCGACGTGTCGTTCGCGCCGCCCGCTCTGCCGCCCGGTCGAGGTGTCGACGGGCCCCTGGCGGGCGGGCCGTCCCCCGACGCGCCGGCGTTCTCGACACCCTTCCCCGCCCTCCCCACCGCCCCTGGCGGCGGGCTGGCCATGGCGCCGTTGTCGGTGCTGGGGCGGGCCCTGCCCGCCGTGCTCATCGTGCTCCTGGTGCTCTCGGCGCCGCTGTGGGCCACGGCGTCGCGCCGGCTGGCCGATGCCGCCCTGGCTGCGCCTGCGGACGGATGCCCCGAAGCGGCCCGCCGCCGGCGCCCGGGGGAGCGGTGACGTGAGGATCCGCGCTCGACGGGGCCGGCCGACCAACGGCGGTGGCTCTCCTGCCGCCGGCCCGGCGCTGGCCCGGCTCCAGGAAGGCGTGCGCGAGCTCGACGTGGACGCGGGCTCGGGCCGTCGGCGGCTCATGACGCTGGGCGGCATCCTCGTGCCGCTCGGCCTGCTCGTGATCGTGCTCGGCTGGTTCGGCGCGGCGCGCACACCCAACGAGTTCGAGCAGATCCCCTACCTCATCTCCGGCGGCCTGCTCGGGCTGGCCCTCGTGTTCCTCGGCGGGTTCCTCTACTTCGCCCACTGGCTCACCCGCATGGTGCACGAGCAGCGCTCGGCGTCGGCCGCCGTCGTCGACGCCGTCAACCGCCTGGCCGCGTCCCTCGAGCAGGAGGTCGTGGAACGATCCTCGGCCGGCCCGCCGGTGGCCGTCGACACCACCGGGGCTCCCGGCAACGGCAACGGTCGTCCACGTCCGGCGAAGGGAGCGCCGGCCCCCCCCGCCGACCTGGTCGTCACGCTGTCGGGCACTCTGGCCCACCGCCGGACCTGCCGCGTGGTCGCGGGCAAGCCGGGAGTGCGACCGGTCGAGGCCGCCGACGATCTCGCGCCGTGCCGGCTCTGCCACCCCTACGGCTGAGCCAGCGGGCGGCGGGGACGATCAGGGGGCGGCGACGAGGTAGCGGGCGCGCTCGGCCAACCCGGCCCGGGACCGCGCCGCGGAGACGAGCGCCGGGTAGCCGCCGACGAGGGCCTGCGCCGGCGTCGCCACCCGCTTGCCGCCGGCCAGGCCGTAGCGCACCGGGACCGTCTCGGGTTCATAGGTGCCGAACCACCGGTCCCACACGATCAGCATCGAGCCGAAGTTCTTGTCGAGGTACTCGGGGTTCGAGCCGTGGTGCACGCGGTGGGCGGACGGCGTCACGAACAGCCGGTCGAGGACGGTGCGTCCCCGGACCAGCTCGGTGTGCTGGAGCTGGCCGGCCAGGAGTACCAGCGCGCCCATGGCTGCGAAGGCGGCAGGCGGGAAGCCGACCAGCGGGACCCACAGCGCCAGCACGGGCTTGTAGACCGACTCCATCCACGGAAGGCGGACGGCGGAGGTGAAGGTGAACCGCTCGATCGAGTGGTGGACCATGTGCGAGGCCCAGAGCACGTTGACGCGGTGCTCGGCCCGGTGGATCCAGTAGTACGCGAAGTCCCGCCCCACGAAGATGGCGAGCCACACGAGGGGGTTCGTCCAGTCGAGGTCGAACACCCGGTGCTGGTACACGGCGAGGACGGCGCCGAGCAGCAGGGTCTTGGACACGAGGCCTTTGGCCGCCAGGTACGCCAGGCCGGCGGTGACGGACGTGGCCGTCCCGGCGCCACCCCTGCGCCGTCGCACCGTGTCCACCGCCAACTCCCCGAGCACCGTCACCGCCACCGAGCCGGCCAGAAGGACGACGGCGTGCGTGGTCAACCAGGCGATGGCGGCGGCGGGCATGGCACCACCTTGGGCGACGGCAGGCGCCCTGCCCATCCGGTGCACCCCCCAAAGCTCCCTGGGGGAGCCCCCGTCACCGGTACCGCCCGCGGCGGTCCCTCAGCGCTGGAGCACGTACTTGCCCGGTGCGTCGGCCACGGGGGGGTGGGCGGCGTTGCCCATCGAGGGCGGCTTCCTCCGTGCGCCCGCCCTGGGCGCGATCCAGGCTGCCCAGTCCTCCCACCATGAACCCGGGTGTTCGCCCGCGCCGGCGAGCCAGTCGTCCGGCCGGTCGGGCAGCGCGTCGTTCGTCCAGTAGCTGCGCTTCCCCCCGGGCGGGTTGACGATGCCGGCCACGTGGCCCGAGGAGCTGAGGACGAAGCGGCTCGTGCCGCCGAGCAGGCCGACGGTGGCGTACGTGGACCGCCACGGAGCGATGTGGTCCTCCTTGGCGGACAGGACGTACGCGTCGGCCTTCACCTGCCGGAGGTCGAGGGGCGTGCCCGCCAGTGTCATGGTGCCGGCCGCCAGCTGGTTCTCCACGTAGCAGCACCGCAGGTAGAACGAGTGCATGTCGGCCGGCATTCGGGTCCCGTCGGCGTTCCACGCCAGGATGTCGAACGCGGGCGGCCGTTCGCCGAGGAGCCATCCGCTCACCACGTAGTTCCAGATCAGGTCACGCGAGCGGAGGACGTCGAACATCCCCATCATCTCGCTGGCGTCCAGGTACCCACGGGCCTGCATCTTCCGCTCCAGGTGCTCCACCGACGCCCGGTCCACGAAGCAGCCCATCGGCCCCGGCTCGCTGAAGTCGACCAACGTGTTCAGCAGGGTCGCCGAGCGCACCCGGTCCATGCCATTGGCGGCCAGGTGGGCGAGCAGCATCACCGACAGGCTGCCGCCGAGGCACAGGCCGACGACGTTGACCTTCTCGCAGCCGGTGATGTCGGCGATCACGTCGAGCGCCTGGCACGGGCCGCTGAGCAGGTAGTCGTCGAGGGCGACGTTGCGCATCGACTCGTCCGGGTTGACGTAGCTGATGGCGAACACGGTGTGGCCCTTGGCCACGGCCCATTCGATGAAGCTGCGACCGGGCGCCAGGTCCATGATGTAGTACTTGTTGATCCACGGCGGGCTGCACAGCAGCGGGACCTCGTGCACCGTCTTGGTCGAGGGGGCGTACTGGATGAGCTCCATGAGCTCGTTGCGGAAGACCACCTTTCCCGGGGTGCACGCCAGGTTCCCCCCCACCCGGAACGCCGAGGCGTCCACCTGTCGGGGCTTCCCCTGGTTGGTGGCCATGTCGACCATCAGGTTCCGCGCCCCGGCGAGGACAGACGCGCCGCGGGTCTCGATGGCCCTGCGTATGGCGACGGGATTGGTCGGGAGGAAGTTGGTCGGTGACAGCCCGTCGACGAGCAGGCCGAGCGTGTGCCTCGCCCGCTCCGCCGTCCCCGGCTCCAGGTCTGCGACGTCGAGGAGCTCGTGGAGGTACCGGGCCCACGCCAGGTACCCCTGCCCGACGCCGAAGAACCACGGATGGCTGTTCCACGACGGGTCGTGGAAGCGGCGGTCGCCGGCTTCGGCTTCGAGACGGGTGGACGGCGCCAGCCCGAGCGTGACCATCGCCGTCGCCCAACCGGCGTTGCCCAGCGCCGCGACGTAGCGCGCCGTGGCGCCGAGCACCGATGCGGGGTCGGCGGCCAGCGAGGCGGCGACCTCTGTCGCCTCCCCGACCGCCTCCCCGAGTCCGGTCGAGTCGAGCCCGGCCAGGAGGCCGACCTCGGGCCCCAGGGCCTCGACGGCTGCCCCTGCGGCGGCTGTCGCCGACATCTCCGCCTCGGCCCGCTCGGCCTCGGTGATCGTCGGCTCGCCGGCGCCGGGCCGCCGCATGTGCGTCGGCTCAGTCACGCCGGTTGTCGCTGCGGTAGCTGCGGTACACGGAGAGGAGGGCCTCCTTCTGGTCGTCGGTCAGGGCCGGGTCCCGGCGGATGGCCGCCTCGGTCCCACCCTTCGGCGGTCCCTCGGTGGCCGGGTCGCCGCCAGCCGGAACCGCCGCGTCGACAAGACCCGCCTGGGCGAGCATGGCCTCGGCCGACAGGTCGAGCGCCTCCGCGATCGACCGGAGCACCCGCAGCGAGGGCGCGTGCAGGCCGCGCTCGATCTGGCTGAGGTAGGCGTTCGACACCTTGGTGCGCTCGGCCATGTCGCGCAGCGACAGCCTGGCCAGGTTGCGCTGGGCCCGGAGGAAGCTGCCCAGCGCCTCGCGGTGGGTAGCCCACGGGTCGTCGGTCACCGATCGACCTGCGTCACGCTCGCCTCCACCGGTCGCACCACAGCGCCGGCAACGCTATTGCGTTGCCGGCGCGAGGCTCGACGGCTTCCCGGGGAGCGTGGCGGTCAGACCTTGGACGCCGCCGCCCTGGCCGTCGAGGTGGGAACCTTGATGGCGGGCATGGCGGCCTGGAACACCTGACCGGCGAACTCGCGCTGGCTGGCCACGACCTTCTCGCTGAAGCTGAAGACGCTCTCGAGCGCCTGCGAGGGCCGAACCGGCTCGGTGGTCGCCAGCTCGGGCAACTTGGAGACGACGGACTCGACGGTCTCCGCCCAGGCGCCGACGAAGGTGACGAACGCCTTCTGGCTCGCCTCCAGGCCGGCGAGGAACTTCTGCTGGATCTCGTTGGTGGTGTCGATCGCGGTGGGCATCGGGACCTCCCGTTCTGTTTCTATCGGAAGCGCTAACTATACCACGCAGCTGCATGGTTTGAAACGCCCGGGGACGTGTTTTCGGGACTCGGGGGTTCGGGTAGGGATCTCGACTGACCTGCAAGCAGGCCGTTCCGGAAGTGCACGCCGGATCGTTCAGGCGGACTTCACGAGAACGGCACGAGTCCGTTCTCGACCGGCCACGAGGCCGTAATCGGGGCGGTGCAGGATGAGGACGTCGCAGCAGACACGCCGGGGGAGTGCGTGACGTGGAGCGGTACCGGAAGGGAATCACGCACGCGCTGCCGCTGGAACGGGTTCCTCCCCGGAACCCACCGAGATCCAGAGCACCCCTTCCATTGGAGGACATGGCCCAGCCCCAGACACGAGGATCCGTCATCGATCTGGCCGATCTCCCGTCGCACGCCGGCGAGGCGCTCGGGCACAGTTCGTGGCGTCGCATCGCCCAGGACGAGGTGACCGCCTTCGCCCGTTTGACGGGCGACGAGCAGTGGATCCACGTCGACCCGCAGCGCGCCGCCGCCGGTCCGTTCGGCGCCACGGTCGCCCACGGGTACTTCACCCTCTCGCTGGCGACCGTCCTCCTCGACGAGGTGCTCACGATCGACGGTGCCGGGCTCGTGCTGAACTACGGCTCCGACCGTGTCCGCTACCCGGCGCCCGTCCGGGTCGGTTCCCGGGTCAGGGCCCTCATCGAGCTGGCCGCCGTGAAGCCGCTCCCCGGCGGATCGCAGGTCACCTACCGCCTGACGTACGAGGTGGAAGGCCAGCCCAAGCCCGGCTGCGTGGCGGAGATCGTCTACCACTACTACGTCGATCGCCCGGGCGGATCGACGGGGAGCGGCTCGTGAGCAACGTGGAGGCCGGCGCGGTCACCGACGACACCGCATCGTTCGGGAAGGCGCTGGCCCGTGTGGGCGCCCGGTTGGCGACGCGACCCCTGCCGGCCCTGCAGTGGGCGACCCGGCTCACCGCCGGAGTGGCGGCCGCCGGCGCCCAGTCGGCCGCCCGCGCCCTCGGGTGGGACGGTCAGCCGGCCCTGGCGCCGTCGCCGAAGGACCGTCGCTTCTCGGATCCCGCCTGGGATGCCCACCCGTGGTTCCTCGCCCAGCGCCAGGCGTACCTCGCCTGGTCGCGCTGCATGCGCGATCTGCCCGACGTCGCCGGCCTCGAGGGCCCCGACGCCCGCAAGGCGGGGTTCGCCGTCGACTTGCTGGTGGACTCGCTGGCGCCCACCAACTTCTTGTGGGGCAACCCGGCCGCGTTGCGGAAGGCGGTGGCCACGCGAGGCACCAGCGTTGTGCACGGCCTTCGCAACCTCGCTGACGACGTGGCCGAGAACTCGGCCCGGCCCCGCCAGGTGGATGGCTCGGCGTTCGAGGTCGGGGAGAACCTCGCCTGCACGCCGGGCGCCGTCGTGTTCCGCAACGAGCTGATCGAGGTGATCCAGTACGCACCGACGACGAAGAGCGTCTTCGACGTCCCACTGCTCCTCAGCCCGCCGTGGATCAACCGCTACTACGTGATGGATCTGGCCCCCGGTCGCAGCTTCGTCGAGTGGGCGGTGGGCCACGGGCACACGACCTTCGCCATCAGCTATCGGAACCCCGACGCGTCGATGCGCGACGTGGGCCTTGACGGCTACCTGCTGGACGGTCTGGGAACGGCCGTCGACGTCGTCCGCCGGATCACCGGTGTCGACAAGGTGAACCTGGCCGGGCTGTGTGTCGGGGGGACGCTTGCCGTCATGCTCCAGGCGTGGCTGGCCGGCGCCGGCGAGGCCAAGGTTCGCTCGGCCACGCTGCTCAACACCCTGGTGGACTTCAGCCAGCCCGGCCCGCTGGCCGCGTTCACCGATGCCGAAGCCGTGGCCCGGGTCGAGGCCCGCATGGCGGAGCCCGGCTTCCTCGACGGCCGCGACATGGCCACGACGTTCGACGCGCTGCGACCCAACGACCTGATCTGGAACTACGTCGGGAGCAACTGGCTCATGGGCGAGACCCCTGCCGCTTTCGACATCCTGGCCTGGAACGCCGACGCGACCCGGATCCCCGCCGCCACCCATTCGCAGTACCTGCGCTCGTTCTATCTCGAGAACCAGCTGGCCAGCGGCACCATGTCCCTGGCCGGGCGACCACTCCACCTCGGTGCCGTCACGGCCGACACGTACGTGCTCGGCGCCAAAGAGGACCACATCACCCCGTGGGCGTCGTCCTACGCCACGACCGGCCTTCTCCACAATGCGTCGGTCCGGTTCGTGCTGAGCTCGGCGGGGCACATCGCCGGCATCGTCAACCCGCCGGGGCCCAAGCGCATCCACTGGATCAACGAGGCGCTGGCGCCGAGTCCGGACGAGTGGTTGGGCGGCGCCACCCAGCACGCCGGCTCGTGGTGGGAGGACTGGGCGGGGTGGATCGGCCGGCGCGCCGGCCGGCGCCGCCGGCCACCCGTGATGGGAAGTGCCGACCACCCGGCACTCGGCCCCGCACCGGGCACCTACATCCACGAATGAACCACGCACGCACATCGACCGGGACCTGGTCCCGAGATTGGAGGAGGTTGCGATGGCAGTAGTCACGGAGACCGCACCTATCACCACCGTGGGAGTCGCCGGGTCCGGGATCATGGGCTCGGGGATCGCCGAGGTGGCTGCCCTGGCAGGCTTCGCCGTCATCATCCGCAGCCGGAGGGCGAGCAGCGCCGACAAGGCCATGGGCCGGGTCGTGAAGTCCCTGTCCGGACAGGTGGAGAAGGGAAAGCTGTCCACCGACGACCGCGACGCGGCCGTCGGGCGCATCCGCACGACGACCGAGCTGGACGAGCTGGGCACGTGTGATCTCGTTCTCGAGTCCGTGGTCGAGGACCTCGACGTCAAGCGCGACCTGTTCGGCGAGCTCGACCGGGTGGCCCCGGAGGGCACCATCCTGGCCACCAACACGTCCACCCTCGCCGTGTCGGACGTGGCCATGGCCACCCGCCGCCCGGACCGCGTGCTCGGCCTGCACTTCTTCAATCCCGCACCGAAGATGCCGCTGGTCGAGGTCGTCCCGGCCGTCACCACCGCGCCGACGACCGTCGAGGCCGGCCGCCAGTTCGCGGAAGCCTGCGGCAAGGAAACGGTGATGGTGAAGGACAACGCCGGGTTCATCGTCAATGCCCTCCTGTTCCCGTATCTGAACGGCGCCGTGAAGATGCTCGACGCGGGGACCGCTTCCGGAGAGGACATCGACGCCGCCATGAAGGGCGGCTGCGGGTTCCCGATGGGCCCGCTCGAGCTCCTCGACCTCATCGGTCTGGACACCAGCGTGTCGATCCTGAACGCACTGCACGCCGACCGCGGTGACCCTTGCGTCGCCCCCGCCCCGTTGCTCAAGCGCATGGTGACGGCCAACCAGCTGGGCCGCAAGACCGGGCAGGGCTTCTACGCCTATCCGCCCAAGGCCTGATTTCCCGACCAGCTCCGGCTGCGTCGTCCATCTCGACACGGAGGAACCCACAGATGCCCAATGCCCTACTTGCCGCGTCCGCCCGAACGCCCATCGGCAAGCTGAGCGGCGCCCTGTCGCCGCTCCCCGCCGTCGAGCTCGGCGGCATCGCCATCGGCGCCGCCCTCGCCCGAGCCGGGATCCGACCCGATCAGATCGACCACGTCGTGATGGGCCAGGTGCTCCAGGCCGGCCAGGGGCAGAACCCGGCGCGCCAGGCGGCAGTCAAGGCCGGCGTCCCGATGGACGTCCCCGCCGTCACGGTCAACAACGTGTGCCTGTCCGGCCTGCACGCCGTCTACCTGGCCGACCAGATGATCCGCTCCGGGGACGCCGAGGTGGTGGTCGCCGGCGGCATGGAGTCGATGAGCCGGGCGCCCCACCTGCTGCCGGATGCCCGTGCCGGGTACCGGCTGGGCGACGTCACCGCCGTCGACTCGCTCGTGCACGACGGGCTCTGGTGCGCGTTCGACGATGTGCACATGGGCGCCGGCACCGAGGCGTACGCGTCCGCTGCCACCATCTCCCGGGCCGTGCAGGACGAGGTGGCGGCCAAGAGCCACGAACGGGCGGCGGCCGCCGTCAAGGAGGGGCGCCTGGCGGCCGAGATCGTGGCCGTCAGCGTTCCGCAACGCGGTGACCCGTTGGTGGTCGAGACCGACGAGGGCGTGCGCCCCGAGACCACGGCCGCCTCGCTGGGTCGCCTGAAGCCGGCGTTCGGCCGCGAGGGGACGGTCACCGCCGGCAACGCCTCCCAGATCTCCGACGGGGCCGCCGCCGTCGTCGTCGTCAGCGTCGCAAAGGCGGCCGAGCTCGGGCTCGAGCGGCCGGCCGAGCTGGTGGGCTTCGGCGTCGTCGCCGGACCTGATCCGTCGCTGCTCACCCAGCCGAGCCGTGCCATTCGGAAGGCCCTGGAGAGGACGGGGGGCAGAGTCAGCGACATCGACCTGCTCGAGATCAACGAGGCCTTCGCCGCCGTCTCGGCCGCGACCATGGCCGACCTCGGCATATCCGACGAGAAGGTGAACGTGAACGGGGGCGCCATCGCCCTCGGCCATCCGATCGGCATGTCAGGAACCCGCCTGGTGATGACCATCGCCGAGGAGCTGCGCCGCCGGGGTGGCGGCCTCGGCGCAGCCGCCCTGTGTGGCGGCGGCGGCCAGGGCGAGGCCGTGCTGGTACGGGTGGCCGCATGACCGATGCGCGCGTGCAGCTGAACGGCGGGTACGCCGATCAGCTTCCCGAGACCGACTCCGGTCTCACGGACGAGTGGGTCGAGTCGCTCGGCGCCGTGATCGATGCCCAGGGCGCCGGCGGGGCCCGGCTGGTGCTGAGTCGGCTCCTGCACTGGGCCAACGAGAACCAGCTGGGCTTTCCGGCCACCATCGGCAGCCCCTACGTCAACAGCATCCCGCCGGCCGACGAGCCCGCTTATCCCGGCGACATCGCCCTCGAGCGGCGCATCGAGGGAATGGTGCGCTGGAACGCAGCCGTCATGGTGATCCGCGCCAACGCTCTCTCCGAGGGCATCGGCGGTCACCTCTCCACACCGGCGTCGGCGACGTGCCTGTACGAGATGGGCTTCAACCACTTCTTCCGCGGCAAGGACGCGGCGGGCGGCGGGGACCAGGTGTTCTTCCAGGGCCACGCCTCGCCGGGGATCTACGCCCGCGCCTTCCTGGAGGGCCGCCTCACGGAGGACCAGCTCGACCACTTCCGTCGTGAGATCGGCGGGGGTGGGTTGTCGAGCTACCCCCACCCGCGTCTCATGCCCGAGTTCTGGGAGTTCCCCACGGTGTCCATGGGGCTCGGCCCCATCTCCGCCATCTACCAGGCCCGGTTCAACCGCTACCTGGCCGGCCGGGGCATCGTCGACACGTCGGCGGCCCGCGTGTGGTGCTTCATCGGCGACGGCGAGTGCGACGAGCCGGAGACGCTGGGCGCCTTGTCGATCGCCGCTCGCGAAAAGCTGGACAACCTGGTCTTCGTCGTGAACTGCAACCTGCAGCGCCTCGACGGGCCGGTGCGGGGCAACGGCAAGATCATCCAG
>DATAIT010000125.1 GCA_036262515.1 Acidimicrobiales bacterium
CCCGACGCCCGGGCGATCATGGCGGTGGCGACCAGAGCAGCGCCCGTGACGACCTGGGCGCCCACCCCCCAGCGCAGGGCCGGCTCGGCCAGGAGGTGGGTGATCCCGTGGCCGGCGGTCAGGTGCTCCACCGCCTCCATGACGACGAACAAGGCAGCCTGGGCGGCGGCCATCCAGCCCACGCGGACCCGGGCTCGGTGACCGTCCCTGCCGCTGGCCACCCACCCGACGGCCCCGAGGGCGAGGACGGCGGCGAGCCAGGTGGTGGGGCGGAGATGGCTGTGGCTGCCGTCGAACGCCGCGGACCGGTCGGCCAGGCTGTAGCCGACGACGTGGCCTGCGACGGTACCGAGGGGGACCAGGGCGAGAGCGACGGCGGCGGCGCGACGCGGCGGACGCACACCGTCATCGTATGCGGAGCAGGGTCCGACGGGCCGCCCTCGTCCCGGCGGCGAGGGCTACGTTGAGCGACGACCGTCCGTGGCGGACGGAGATCGGGGTGCTCGGGTGGAGACGCAGTCCGCCGGTGCTTGGTGCTTCGGGGTGGTGATCGGCTGGGTCACCTACCGCACGCTGCGCCGCTCCCGGGAAGCCGTGGCCATCTCCGACATCGCCTCCGTCATCGGCGCCGTGGGCGGAGCGGCCGTCACCACGCTGTTCGACGGCGCCCGGCTCTTCGCCTGGTACAGCATCGGCCTGTTCGTGGGCTTCTTCGGCTACCTCATCCTCGGCGTGACCGTGCTCAAGGACACCGGGTGGCTCGGCGGCGACTGACATGAAGCGGTTGCTGGCCCGGCTGCGGATGGCCCTTGCCGCCCTCTTCGGACGGGGGCGCCGGGGACGGAGCACGGGCGACGAGCCTCCGGCGCCGCCGGAGTCCCGACCCGTCGACGTCGGCTCGCAACCGGGAAAGGGCGCCACGAGGGCGTCGCCTCCTCCGGCCGGCGGCGGCCCGCCGACGCCCCCGGAGACCGCCCCGGCGCCGCCCCCGCCGCTGGCCAGCCAGCCCCAGGAGCCGATGCCCGCCCCGGGCCCGCCGCCGCTGCCGGTGGAGTCACGGCCTGTGCCTGGGCCGCCTTCACCGAAGCCTGCCCCGCCGCGACCGATGCCGACTCCGGCCCCCGCCCCCGCGCCACAGCCGGCCGGCCAGCCGCAGCAGGCCAAGCCCCCACCGAGCCCGGCACCGTCTCCGCCCGCCCCCGCCCCGCCGCAACCGCCGACCGGCCAGCCGCAGCAGCCCAAGCCGCCGCCCCAACAGCCGCAGCAGCCCAAGCCGCCGCCCGACCCGGCGCACGCTCCGACCCAGTCGCAGCCGTCACCCGGCCCTCCGCCGCCGCCGCCCGCCGACCAGCCGCAGCCGGCGCCGATCGGGACGACCCGGGGGCTCCCGCCGATCCCGCTGCCGCCGTCGGTGCCATCTGCGCCGTCGCCCGCCCCGGCTCCCCCGGACGCCCCGCCCCCGCCCCGGACCCGGACCCGGCCCCGGTACGCCAACGCCGTGCTGGCCGACGACGGCGGGGACCGTCTCGACCCGACCCGCCCGCTTGTCCCCCGCGCCGCCCTGCGGCTCCGGCTGAGCATCGGGCCGCTCGATCCCGACACCCACGTCAGCGGCCGCACGGCCTTTCCCGACGACGTCCTGCCGAAGCACGACCTGGAGATCCGGGTGCTGGTCAGCAGTGCCGACTTCGAGGTCGCCGCCGCGACCGACGAGCTCGGGCGCGGCCTGCACTCGGTGGAGAAGGCTTTCCTCCTCCCGGCCGACGGCAGCCCGGCGACGGCCGTCGGCGATGGGCGCCCCTGGCTCGACTTCGCCCTGCGGGCGCCTGCGGGCGGACCGGCACGGGCCCGGATCGGGTACTACTACCGCGACGCGCCGGTGCAGTCACAGGTCCTCGTCACCGATCTCGACCGCCCCCACGGGTTCACCATCACCACCGACTACACCGCCTCGGCGACCCTCCACGACCTCGGAGCGATCCCCGACACGCCCCGCCTGAGCATCGTCACCAACACCGACGACTCGGGCACCCACGGCATCACGCTTCGCCCGCCGGGCGCCCTTGCGGGCGAGGCGACCGCCTTCTCGCTCCCCGACGACACCATCGGCAGGCTGGTCGGAGACCTCCGCAAGGCGCTCCTCTACCGCGCCGCCGAGGACCGGGCCCGCCGCAAGAAGGACCTCGTCGACGATCTGCGCGAGCTGGCGCCGGTCGGCCGCCAGCTCTACCGGCAGCTCTTCCTCCAGGTGCGCGACGTGCTGGGCGAGCTGCGCCGGGCCTCGCCGCGGCCCATCGTGCACATCGCCCGTCCCCGCAACGTGCGGTTCACCATCCCGTGGAACTACCTCTACGAGATCCCCCTCCCGGACGACATCGACCACGTGGCGGTGTGCCCCCTGGTCACCGACTGGGACGAGCGGACGCCCCTCGTCCAGGGGCCCACGACCGCCTGCCCGCGCGCGGCCGACGTGCCCCACACCAAGGACCTCCTCTGCCCCTTCGGCTTCTGGGGATTCAGCCAGATGGTCGAGGCGCCCGCCTCCTCGAAGGACCCCATGGCGTCGATCACGGTGGCGCCCAGGGCGGTGGTGGCCGTCGGCGAGTCCACCAAGGTCGACCGGCAGGCACTGGCCGCCCACGTGAAGGCGCTGCGCTCGTTGTTCGAGACGCGCTTCGCCGGCGTGGTCGTCGAGGAGAGCGCCGCCAAGGCCGACATCCTCGGGCTGCTGTCGGCCGACCTCCCGGTCGTCTACTTCTACTGCCACGGCGACAAGGACAACGCCGGCAGCCCCGACACGTACCTCTCCGTCGGCGATCGTGAACAGATCAAGGCGACCGAGCTGATCGACCTGTTCGACGCCGGGTTCGCCGAGAACAAGGTGATCTGGGACCGGGTCCGCCCGCTGGTGCTGATCAACGCCTGCCACTCGCTCGAGATCAGTCCCGCCACGCTGGTGTCGTACGTGGACGCCTTCGTGGGCGGGGGCAACGCCGTGGGCGTGATCGGGACGGAGGTGAAGGTGCCGCAGGGCCTGGCCATGGAGTGGGCCGAGGCGTTCTTCGCCGCGCTGCTCCAGCCGGATGCCCAGGCCGGCGACGCCCTCCGGGCCGCCCGGTTCCACTTTCTGTCCTCGGGCAATCTCTTCGGCCTCGTCTACACGGCGCACTGCTGGTCCCACCTGCAGCTCACGGGGCCGGAAGGAGCGACGGCCGCAACCGCAGCCGCGCCCGCCGGGGGGTGAGGTCGCCGGTCCACTGGCACCCGGCGTTGCGACCCGCCACGGCGACCGCCCGGCTGCTCGTCCGCTGCGTCACCGAGCACGACTGGGCGGTGGCGCCCGATGGCGTGGCGGAGCTGGCCGACCGGTCCGGGCCGGGCCGTGTGGCGGCGGCCGCCGAGTTCCACGGCGTCGACGGCTGCGTCCACCACAGCCTGGCGCCCGTCGTCGACCCGACCCGCTTCGCCGCGCTCGGCGGTGCCCACCGGCGCAGCATCGACCGTCACGTGCGGGCGCTCGGTGACCTCGCTGCCGCCGCTCCTGCCCTCGACGACCTCGGCGTGCCGTGGCTCGTCGTCAAGGGGCCCGTGCTGGCCGAAGCCTTCTACCCCCGGCCCGACCTGCGCTCGTACTCGGACCTCGATGTCGTCGTCCCGGCCTCTGCGCTCGGCGACGTGCTGGCCGCCGTCGAAGGCACGGGCGGCCGGGTGCTGGACCGCAACTGGCGGCTGCTGCGCGAGCTGGAGGTCGGCCAGATCCTGCTGCGCATGCGGCACGGCACCCTGCTCGACCTGCACTGGCAGCTGTTCAACACGGCAGCCGTGCGCCGTTCCATGCGGGGCTCGATGGCCGAGCTGTTCGAGCGGGCGCGGCTCGTGCGCGTGGGCGCCAACGAGGTGCGCACGCTCGACGCCGTCGACACGCTCCTCCACCTGAGCATCCACGGGACCCTGTCGGGCGGCCACCGCCTCTTGTGGCTGAAGGACGTGGAGCGCGCCGTCGCGTCCGACGGGCCGGCGTGGGACGAGGTCGTCCGCCGCGCCCGTGCATGGGGTGCCGGTCCGGCCGTCGCCCTGGCCCTCAGCCGGGCGGCGAGGGTCGTCGGGGCCGCCGTCCCCCCCGGCGTCCCCGAGGCCCTGGCCGGCGGGCGTTCCTACCTCGCCGTCGCCGCAGCCGCCGACCGGCTCGCACCGCCTGAGCGCTCGCGGGGAAAGCGGTCGTTGTCGTTGATGGTGTCGCGATCGGCGCGCGCCGACACGGCGTCGACCGCCGCCGAGCTGGCCCGCCGCATGGCGGCCGCCGTCACCGACAAGCGCCGCTTGTCGCTGGAGCCGCCGAAGACCGATATGGACCCGGCCAACCCGGCGTCGCCTCGCTACGAGCAGTCGTCCGACGCCGACCGCCGAGCCTTCCTCGAAGCCATCACCGCCCGGGGCGGGTGACCCCGCGTCGGCCGGGTCGAGGTCCGCCGTCGGCGGACTGGTCCACCGAGAGGGGCTGTCGTGGTGTCGATAGGCTTACCAATCGGCCGAGAGGGGCGCAGGGCGGCGCCCGCTCTCACCTGCCAGGTACGACAGCGCGACCCCGGCCTGCAGAGCCATGCCGGTGGCCATGGCCGGCTCGTCGAGAATCATGGCTCCTGAGTGGTTCGGCGCCGGTCGTTCCACGCCCGGAGGCAGGCTGCCCAGGGCGACCATGGCCCCCGGCACCCGGGCCAGGACGAAGGCGAAGTCGTCGGACGACATCACCGGCCGGTCCCAGACGTGCACGTACCGTTCCCCCACCACCTGGCGGGCCACATCGACGACCCAGCGAGTAAATTCGCCGTCGTTGATGAGGGGCGGGTAGCCCTCTTCCACCACCACGTCAGCAACCAGCTCGTGAGCCGCTGCCACGCCGTCGAGGATGCGGCGAACGGCCCCGAGCACGGCGGCGCGGGCAGGCTCGGAATGCGCCCGCACCGTGCCCTCCATGGTGACCTCGTCGGGGATGACGCCATCGCCGGTGCCGGCGGCCAGGCGGGTGATGGACAGAACGGCCGGATCAGCGGGATCCACCCGGCGGGACATGAAGCTCTGCATGGCGAGCACCGCCTCGCAGGCCGCGGGGATGGGGTCGAGGGACTGGTCGGGGGCGCAGGCATGGCCACCCCGGCCCCGCATCGTCATCCGCAGCCCGTCGGACGAGGCGAGGAAGGATCCGGGCAGGCAGCCCACGTGGCCGCTCAGCGACGTGGGAAGGGAGTGGATGGCGAAGGCGGCGCCGACGCCCGGGCCGTCGAGCACACCCTCCTCCAGCATCAGCCGGGCCCCGTGGTGCCCCTCCTCGCCCGGTTGGAACACGAAGCGGACGCGGCCGGCCAGAGACTGCCGGTGACCGGCCAGCAGCCGGGCCGCTCCCACCAGCATGGCGCTGTGGGCGTCGTGGCCGCACGCGTGCATGATGCCGTCGCGCTCGGACGCGAAATCGAGCCCGGTCGTCTCATGCTGTGGAAGGGCGTCCATGTCGGCCCGCAGCACGATGGTGGGCCCGGGGCCGTCGCCCTCCAGGGTGGCCACCACCGACGACAATGCTTTCCCGACGACGACGTCGACGGGCAGGCCAGCCAGGCCGTCGAGGACCGCCTGCTGGGTGCGGGGCAGGTCGAGTCCCAGCTCCGGCCAGCGGTGGATGCGCCGCCGCAACTCGACAGCGGCGGGCAGCAGGGCGAGGGCCTCGGCCCGAATCTGCTCGCCGGACGGAGGACAGCTCACCGGCATGGACTCCCCCTCGCGGTCCGTGGAGCGCAGACAACACCGACGCTACCCTGCAGCAGGACGGAACGACACCGACGGGAGGGGTCGAACGTGCGGCCGGTGTGCACGAGCGCCGCCGGGTACGGCCACCTCCACCCGATGATGCCGCTGGCCCGGGCGCTGGACGGCGCCGGCCAACGCCATTCGGGCGCTCCCGAAGCACGCACCGCTGACACTGCCGGTGCGCCCGCGTTCCCCGGTGAGTCAACCGGCGGACGAGCGTCCAAAAAAAAGGGGCGACCTGGGCACCGGTGCACGGGACCGAGTCCCGCGTACCGGCGCCCAGGCCGCGTCCCCCAGCAGCACTACTCCGAGTCGGTGACCTGCATGGCCGTCATCGATGAGTTGGTCGTGGTACAGAAGCTGACGTCGTCAGCGTCCCACTCCGCCTCGTCGAGGGCCGAGACCTGCATGGCCGTCATCGACGAGTTGGTCGTGGTGCAGAAGCTGACATCGGCAGCGTCCCACTCCAGCTCGTCCAGGTACCTCACGTTGATGGCATCCATGCCACCACCTCCTTTGGGTCGGTCAGATTCGACCACATCGAACCTTCCGTTACAACCCTTTGCTTCGGAAGTGTTACAAAAAAGTTTGGAGGTCTATGTGCGGGATACATCTAGATTGCAATGACAATGCGCTAACGAGGCGCCCATGGTCACGGGCGGCGGTCGTTGGCCGCCTGGTTCGAGGCGCCCCGCGAACCGACGAGGAACTCGCCCACGCTGGTCTCCTCGTAGTACTCCAGGCCAGCCAGGGAGGCGAAGGCATCAGAGTCCCCTCCTCCGACCGCGCACGGCGCCAGGCCCATGGCGGTGGCGACCAGGTACATGGTCTGGTACAGCACCCCGACGTTCTTGAGGATGGTCGCGTACGGGATGGCCTCGTACTTGTACATCACCTTCCCGAAGCCGGCGGTGAGGACCAGAAGCACGTGGGGGCGCTGCAGCATGCCCGTCTTGGCGCAGGTCTGCTGCAGGAGCGTCTCGAGGCCCGGGGTCAGCCCGGCGGTCACCACGCTGAGCTGGTGACGCAGGGGGTCGTAGTGGTAGAGCCCAGGTTCCAGTCCCTGGCAGCGGTTGACGACGGGGTACAGCTCGAGCTCGTAGAGCGCTCCCCCGGTGGGGTACGGCCGCGCCATACCCGCGGGCCGGCGACTACCATCCGAGAAGGCGGTGACGTCGTGACGTACCCCCGCGCTGCGGTAGAGGAACTCGCCCAGCTGCTGCACCGTGATGGGCGCCGCGTCGTCGTGCACCCTGACGGACTGGCGCCGTTCGATGACGGTGGTGAACGAGGGCTCGTCGGCCGCTCCGGTGGCCAGGTCGGGGCGGGCCAGGGAGATGACCTGCTCGCCCGGCGGCTTGATCAGGGGCAGCGGCGGGAAGCGGTCACGGAGGGGCCACGTGGCGCCGTAGCCGTTGGCGTGGCGCCCCTGGCGGCTGCGGGAGTGGAACAGCAGGTCCGGAAGGCTCCACTGGGCCAGGCCCATCGTGGATTCCTCCTCGTCCTCATCGCGGACGAGGAGGGCCGCGTCGACCAGCAGGTCGGCCACGGTGTCGAGCACGGCAACGGGCAGCCCGAGCGTTGACGCGTCGAGGTCGGCCGAGCTCCGTGGCCGGGACAGTGACGTGACGAAGGCGCCCACCCGTGGGTCGTGGAGGTGGGCGACGGCCGAGGAGCGGGGCGACTCGAGGACGATGTCCGAGCCGCTGCGGTGCAGGATGGTGAACCTGGACAGGACGACGGTGCCCTCCGACGGTGAGGGCGCCGCGGCCGACGAAAGCCGGGCGACCAGGGGCTTCACCGTCAGCAGCGGCACGCCGTCGAGGCTGACCACCCGCTGCAGCCATCCGCGGTCGTCGAGCCGCTCGAGCACCGACGCCAACTGATTGCTGGCGCCGTCGTTGCCCGCCGGCAGGGCGCTGTGCAACTCGGCCGCCGAGGCACCGGCGTCGAACAGCACGCCCAGGGGATGGGCCAGCTCGGGGGCGAGGGGACCGAGGACGAACCGCTTCGAGCCCCGGGACAGCAGGAGGCGGCCGTCGGCTCCCAGCTCGGCGGTGGCGTCCTCACGCAGGCGCAGCCATTCCTCGCAACCGGAGTGGCCGGTGGTCGTGACCACCTACGCCGTCCGTCGCCGGCGGCCGACGGGGCGCGACCCAGACAGCTTCACCTGCGGATCACGGGTCACCGTGGGCCAACTGAACCTTGAACTCAGCCACCATC
>DATAIT010000126.1 GCA_036262515.1 Acidimicrobiales bacterium
GTCAGGCACCGGCGAGCGGGCTCGAAGCGCGCTTCGCCCGCCTGCTGGCCGAGGCGGGCGGAGCGCCGCTGGAGGCGCAGGTCGACGTCGGTGGACACGAGTGGGTCGGCCGGGTCGACTTCCTCGACCGCTCGCTCGGCATCGTCCTGGAGGTGGACAGCGACCTCCACCACACGAGCCCCCTCGACCGCGAGCACGACCGTCGGCGGGACGCCGAGCTCCTGGCCGCTGGGTGGCACGCCGTGGTCCGGGTCTCCGAGGACGAGATCTGGCGGGACCCACGGCGTGCCGTCGAGCGGATCCGAGAGGCTCGCGCCCGCATCTCGAGCGAGGCGGGCGCAGGGACCGGGGCGGGCGCGGGTCGGGTTCAGCGGGCGGGCTAGTTGCCCTTGCCGGGAACGACCCGGTAGGCCTCGTAGACGTGGTCGATGCGCTTGACCGACGAGAGCAGCGACGTGAGGTGGGCGGGGTCGGCCAGCTCGAAGTCGAAGCGCATCGTGCTGACCCGGTCGGCGCCGGTCTGCGACGAGCTGGCCAGGATGTTGACGAAGTTCTCGGACAGCGACCGGGTGACGTCGGCCAGAAGGCGGGAGCGGTCGAGGGCCTTGATCTCGATGGACGCCACGAACGTGCCGCGGCGCTCCCGGTCCCATTCGACCTCGATGACGCGGTCGACCTGGCCGCCGGCCAGCGAGACGGCGTTGGCGCAGTCCGTGCGGTGGACCGAGACGCCGCGGCCCCGCGTCACGAAGCCGAGGATCTCGTCGCCGGGCACCGGGGTGCAGCAGCGGGACAGGCGCACCATCACGTCGTCGAGGCCTTCGACGTGGACGCCGGCCGCCTGGTCCTTGCCGGCCCGGCGGGGCTGGCGGACGGTGGCCGGCAGCTGCTCCTCGTGCTCGCCGCCCCGCAGCTCCCGAGCCAGGCGCTGGGCCACCGACCGGGCCGACACGTGGCCGTCGCCGATGGCCGCGTGCAGCGACTCGAGGTCGAGGTAGTTCATGGACGCGGCCATGGTCATCAGCGCGGGCGACGAGGCCAGCTTCTGGACCGGCAGTCCCTCCTTGCGCAGCGCCTTAGCCAGCTCCTCCCGGCCGTTCTCGATGGCGTCCTCGCGGCGCTCCCGGGAGAACCACTGACGGATCTTGTTGCGGGCGCGCGGGGTGACGGCGATCTTCAGCCAGTCGCGTGAAGGGCCGGCCGACGCCACCTTCGAGGTGAAGATCTCGACGGTGTCGCCCGAGTGCAGCTGGGAGTCGAGCGGGGAGAGTCGGCCGTTCACCTTGGCGCCGATGCAGCGGTGGCCGACCTCGGTGTGGATGGCGTAGGCGAAGTCGACCGGGGTGGCCGCGTTGGGCAGCGTGACCACTCGCCCTTTTGGAGTGAAAACGAAGACCTCGTCCTGTTCCAGGTCGAGCTTCAGGTTCTTCATGAACTCGGCCGGGTCGGAGGTCTCGCGCTCCCAGTCGACGATGCGGTTCAGCCAGGCGATGTCGGCCGCCGACGCCTTCTCCTTGTAGCCCCAGTGTGCGGCGATGCCGAACTCGGCCCGCTTGTGCATCTCCCACGTGCGGATCTGCACCTCCAGGGGCTTGCCCTGGGGCGCCACCACGGTGGTGTGCAGCGACTGGTAGAGGTTGAACTTGGGCATGGCGATGTAGTCCTTGAACCGCCCCTGCACCGGCTTCCAGGTGGCGTGGATGGACCCGAGCGCGGCGTAGCAGTCCTTGACGGAGTCGACCAGCACCCGGATGCCCACCAGGTCGAAGATCTCGTCGAAATCCTTGCCCCGCACCACCATCTTCTCGTAGATGGACCACAGGGGCTTGGGCCGCCCGGTGACCTCGGCGTCGATGCGGTTCTGGGCCAGCTGGCCCCGCACCTCCTCCAGTACCTGGGTGAGGTAGATCTCCCGCTCGGGCGCCCGGAGCGCCACCATCTGCTCGATCTCGGCGTACGGCTTGGGATTGAGGGTGGCGAAGGCCAGGTCCTCGAGCTGCCACTTGATGTCCTGGATCCCGAGGCGGTGGGCCAGCGGGGCGTAGATGTCGAGCGTCTCCTGGGCCGTGCGCTTCTGCTTGAAGTCGGGCATGGCGGCGATCGTGCGCATGTTGTGGAGACGGTCGGCCAGCTTGATGATCAGGACGCGCCAGTCCTTGGCCATCGCCACCAGCATCTTGCGCATCGACGCGGCCTGCTGCGCCTCGCGTGAGTCGAACCGGACGCGCTCGAGCTTGGTGACACCGTCGACGATGGCCGCCACCTCGGCGCCGAAGTCACGGCTCACGTCTTCGAGCGTGACCCCCGTGTCCTCCACTGCGTCGTGCAGGAGGGCCGACGCGATGGTGACGTCGTCGAGCCCCAGCTCGGCAACGATGGTGGCCACCGCCACGGGGTGGTGGATGTAGGCCTCGCCCGACTTGCGCACCTGGGTGCTGTGGGCCTTCTCGGCAACCTCGTAGGCCTGCTGGATCAACGCCGTGTCGGCCTTGGGACGGCGGACGCGGTAGGCGGTGATGAGCGGGGCGAGCACGTCGGGCGCCGACGAGAACTGGCGCCGCCACGGCAGCACACGAGCCCGGTCGACGCTCGGCATGCCCGCCCTACTCGTAGGTGAGCAGGGAGACCAGCTCCCGCCCGCCGAGCTTCGAGCGGCCACCGAGGAAGGCCAGCTCGATCACGAACGCGAACCCCACGACCTCGCCGCCGAGCCGCTCCACCAGGCTGCCGGCGGCGGCCGCCGTGCCTCCCGTGGCGAGCACGTCGTCGACGACCAACACCCGCTCACCCGGCGTCACCGCGTCCTTGTGGACCTCGAGCAGGTCGGTCCCGTACTCGAGGACGTACTCCTCCTTCTCCACGTCCCACGGCAGCTTGCCGGCCTTGCGGCACGGCACGAAGCCCGCCCCGAAGCGGTACGCCACAGGGGCCCCCACGATGAACCCGCGGGCCTCCACGGCCAGCACCTTGTCGACCGCCACATCCTCGAACGGCGCGGCCAGGGCGTCGATGGTGGCGCGGAAGGCGCCGGCGTCCGCCAGGAGGGGGGTGATGTCCTTGAACACGACCCCGGGCTGGGGGAAGTCGGGGATGTCACGGATGTGGTCCTTGAGCCACCCGGGAGCAGCAGCGAGAACCATCCACCGATGTTAGGCCCTGCGCATCGAGTACCTGCCCGGCGAGCGGCCCCCGGTCACCGCCCGCGGTCGACGCAGGCTGCCGTTCCTCCCGGCCAGCGCTAGCGCTTCTTGCCCTTCTTGCGGGGCCGGGGCGGCGGGCGGGTGCCTCCGGGTCGGGGCGGGATGCGACCTGCGGTCCCGGCCGCGACCTTGTCGCCGTCGCGGGAGGCGCCGGCGCCGGTGACGACGGGCGCTCCCATGGTGACGCCACCGGCGGCGGCTGCGGCGGGCGTGAGTGGGGTGACCGCGCCCTTGGCGAGGATCCGCTGCTTGATGGACGCGTACCTCGGCTCGCGCTCCTTGAGGATGGCGAGGATCGGTGCGGCGATGAAGATCGACGAGTACGCGCCGGTGAGCAGGCCGATGAGGAGGGCCAGCCCGAAGTCCTCGAGCGTGGTGGCACCGAGGATGAACGCCCCCACGATGAGCACGGACAGGATCGGAAGGATGGCGACCAGCGACGTGTTCAACGATCGCATGAGCACCTGGTTCATGGACAGGTTCACCGTGTCGCCGTAGGTCATGCGCCCCGACGCGGCCAGCCCCTTGGTGTTCTCCTCCACCTTGTCGAACACGACGATGGTGTCGTAGAGGGAGTAGCCGAGGATGGTGAGGAAGGCGATGACGGTCGCCGGCGTCACCTCGAACCCGGACAGCGAGTACACGCCGACGGTGATGGCGATGTCGTGCACCACGGCGGCCAGGGCGGCGAGCGCCATCTTCCACTCGAAGCGCAGCGTGATGTACAGCGTGATGGCGAGGAAGAAGAAGACCAGGGCCCGTTCGGCCTTGCTCGTCACCTCGCCGCCCCATGACGGCCCGACCTCGTTGACGCTCACCGTGTCGACGTCGACCTTGGCGACCTTGGCCAGTGCTGCGCTCACCGCCTCCCGCTTCGCCGACCTCTCGTCGGCGCTTCCGCTGACGTCGCTCTGCACCCTGATGGTGTCGCCGCCCAGCTGCTGGACCTTGGCGTCACCCAGGCCCTCGGGGCGGATGGCGTCGCGGGCGTCGCGTACGGACAGCGCCGGCGCCTTGACCTCCCACGCCGTGCCGCCCTCGAAGTCGATGCCGAAGTTGAGGCCCTGGGCCACCAGGGAGATGGCTCCGATGAGGATGACCACACCCGACGCGATGAACCACGTCCGCTTGCGGCCCACGAAGTTGAACGCCGTCTCCCCGTGGTAGAGGCGGTGCCAGATCGAGCTCTTCTCGCTCATGACGCCGCCCGGACCGGTGCCGGAGCGGCCAGGCCGCGGGCCACGCCCAGCCACCTGGCCTCGGTGAACATCCGGTTGCGCCCGAGGAGGATCACGAGCGGCCGCGTGAACGTGTATGCGATGACCATGTCGAGCAGGGTGGAGAGCCCCAGGAAGAAGGCGAACCCGCGCACCGATCCCACGGTGAGGAAGTAGAGCAGGCCGGCGCCGATGAGCGACGCCGTGTCGGCAGCCAGGATCGTGCGGTAGGCCCGGGCGAAACCCCGGTCGACCGACGAGCGGATGGTCTTACCGGCGCGTATCTCGTCCTTCAGCCGCTCGAAGTACACGACGTACGAGTCCACCGTGACACCCACCGACACGATGATGCCGACGGCGCCGGCCAGGCTCAGTGCAAGGCCGCTGCGCTCGCCGAGGAACGACACGACCGACCACATGAGCATCCCGGACACGCTCAGACCGAGGAACACCACGAGTCCGAGGGCCCGGTAGTAGAGGATCATGTAGAGCAGGACGAGGCCGAGGCCGAGCAAACCGGCCAGGACGCCGGCGTGCAGCGAGTCCTTGCCGAGGCTGGCCGACACCGTCTGCACCGTCTCCGGCTTGAGCTCGACCGGAAGGGCGCCGTAGCGCAGCACCAGGGCCAGGTCCTTCGCCTCCTTCTCGCTGAAGCTGCCGGTGATCTGGCCGCGGCCTTTGAACTCGGCCTGCTGGATGGTGGGAGCGGACTTCACCACGCCGTCGAGCACGATCGCCACCTGCTTGCCCACGTTGCGCGCAGCCAGGGCGTCGAAGTCCTTCGAGCCCGAGCCGGTGAGGGTGAAGTCGACCTGCCACGAGCTGCCGGTCTGGTCGAACTGCGCTCGGGCCGTCTTCACCGCCTTGCCGCTCAGCTCCGACGGGCCCAACCGGTAGCGGGCGGTGACCCGGCCGCCTTCCTTCAAAGGGAGGACGACCACCTGGTCGGCCTTGTCGTCGGCGCGCGACGTGGTGGGTATCGGCTCGGTGGACGCGGTTGGCGCCGACGTGGGTGTGGCCGCGGGTGCGGTGGTAGCAGGCGCGGTGGGCGCAGGAGCGGCCGTGGTCGTCGTCGCCGCCTGGGCCTGGCCGGCGGCCCGCAGGGTGGCCGGCGCCGCCGTGGTGGGCGACGCCGACGCCGCGGTGGTCGTGGTGGCGCCCGGAGCCGTCGTCGTCGCGCCCGCCACCGTGGTGGTCGTGGTGGGCGTCTCGGTCTCGCTCAGCGGTACGGCCTCGATCACCGGCCGGAAGCGGAGCTCCGCCGTCTGGCCCACCAGCTCGAGGGCCCGCTTCTGGTCCTTCACGCCGGGGAGCTGGACGATGATGTTGCTCCCCTGCCGGCTGATCTCCGGCTCCGCCACCCCGAGGCCGTCGACCCGGTTGCGGATGATCTGGATGGCCTGGTTGAGCGCCCCCGACGACGTCTTCTTCTGCGGCCGGAGGACGACCGAGGCGCCACCCTGGAGATCGAGCCCGAGCTGTGGCGAGTAGCCGGCGGCGAGGGTGCCGCCCATGGCGGCCACGGCGACCACGACGATCACGATGAGCGAGGTGAACGGCCCGCGTCGCACCCCTACTCCCCTCCGCGGTCGTCGGCGCCCTCGGGCTCACCGAGGGCCGCCGAGGGGACCTCGTCGGTGACGCGGGCGTTGACGGCCAGGCGCAGGAAGCGCAGCACGATCCCGGGAGCGACCTCGATCTGCGCCTCGTCGTCGTCGAGCGCCACGATGCGGCCGACCACGCCGCCCGCGGTGATGACCTCGTCGCCCACCTCCAAGGACGCGACCAGTTCCTGCTGGCGACGCACGCGCTCCTTCTGGGGACGGACGAGCAGGAACCACATGAGAGCCAGGAAGACGAGCGGAAAGAGGACTTGCATGCACACGCCTTGTTCGAAACTGGGGCGGATCGAGCGTAGCGGGGGTCGGGTCCCCCATGTCGTCATGGGCCGTGGACGGCGCCGATCTCGGTGCGCAGCTCGGTCAGGGTGCCCGCCACGACGGCGGACCGGGCCCGGGCCACGAGGGCGAGGATCCACGCCAGGTTGTGCAGCGTGAGCAGGCGGGCGGCGCCGGGATCGGCCATGCGGAGCAGGTGGCGGAGGTAGGCGCGCGACCAACGGCCGCACACCGGGCAGGGGCAGCGGGCGTCGAGGGGCCCGGCGTCGCGCCCGTAGGCGGCGTTGCGGAGCTGGAGGCGCCCGGCGGAGGTGAGCACCGTGCCGTGGCGGGCCAGGCGGGTCGGCAGCACGCAGTCGAACATGTCGACACCGAGGGCGATGGCCTCCACCAGCCCGACCGGATCGCCGACGCCCATGAGGTAGCGGGGAGCGCCCGCCGGCAGGCCGGCCAACGCGACGGCCAGGGCACCGAGCATCTCGGGCCGGCTCTCCCCCACCGACAACCCGCCGACGGCGTAGCCGTCGAAGCCCACCTCCACGGTGCGCGCCGCGCTCTCCGCCCGCAGCTCGGCGTCGAGGCCGCCCTGCACGATCCCGAACAGCGCCTGGTCCTCCAGCCGGTGGGCGGCCCGGCACCGGGCGGCCCAGGCCGCCGTGCGGTCCACCGCCGACCGGAGGACGTGGGCGGGGGACGGCAGCGCGGGGCAGACGTCGAGCACCATGGCGATGTCGGCACCCAGGAGGGCCTGGACGGCGACCGCCCCTTCGGGCGTGAGCCGGTGCGTGGAGCCGTCGTAGGTCGACCGGAACGTCACCCCGTCGTCGTCCACCTTGGGCGCCAGCGAGAACACCTGGTAGCCCCCCGAATCGGTGAGCACGTGACGCGGCCACGACGCGAAGCCGTGCATCCCGCCCAGCTCGTCGACCACGCCGGCGCCCGGGCGCAACATGAGGTGGTACGTGTTGGCCAGGATCACCTCGGCGCCGAGGTCCTCCAGATCGGCCGGCGACAGCGCCCGCACCGCCCCCCTCGTCCCCACCGGCATGAAGCAGGGCGTGCGGAAGCTGCCCCGTGCGGTGGTCACCACACCCGCCCGAGCCGTCCCGTCGGTCGCCTCGATGCGCAGCTGCAGCGTCGGCGTCAACGCGGCGACCGGCGGGACACCACCATGGCGTCGCCGAACGACAAGAAGCGGTAGCCCTCGGCCAGGGCCACGTCGTACAGCCGCCGCCAACCGTCGCCGGCGAAGGCGGCGAGCAGGACGAGGAGCGACGACCGGGGCTGGTGGAAGTTGGTGAGCAGCACGTCGACCACCCGGAACGGGTAGTCGCCGGCGATGAACAGGCTGGTCCGCCCGGCGAGCTCGCCGCTGGCCGCCGCCGCTTCGAGGGCACGGACGGTGGTCGTGCCCACGGCCACGACGCGCTCGGCCGCCGTGCACGCCTCCAGGGTGGCCTCCGGGACGTCGTAGCGCTCGGCGTGCATCACGTGGTCCTCGACCCGTTCGGTCTGCACGGGGCGGAAGGTGGCCATCCCGACGGCCAGGTCCACGGTGTGGATCCGAGCGCCGCGGGCCACGCAGCGGTCGAGCACGGCCCGGCTCAGATGGAGCCCTGCGGTGGGCGCGGCCACGGACCCCGGCGTCCTGGCATAGACGGTCTGGTAGCGCTCGGGATCGGCCAGCCCGGCCGTGATGTACGGGGGGAGGGCCACGGCGGCGTGTCCGTCGATGTCGCGGAGAAGGCGCACGGCGAACGTGCCGTCTCCGCGCCGCGCGCCGACCTCGACAAGCGGCGGGCCTCCGCGCTCGGGCGACAGCAGCGTGCCGGGCGGCGTGCGCCGGGCCGGGCGGATCATCGCCTCCCAGTCCTGTGCGGCGAGGTCGCCGGTGGCGGCCGACGGCTCCAGCAGCAGCACCTCGACCTGGCCGCCCGTGGTCTTGTGGAGGCGCAGCCGGGACGGCCGCACCCGGGTCTCGTTCACGACCACCACGTCACCGGGACCCAGCAGGTCGGGCAGGTCGCGCACGGAGCGGTGCGACGGCGCGCCGCTGTGGTCGAGGGACACGAGCAGCCGCGCCGATTCCCTCGGCTCGGCCGGCACCTGGGCGATGGCATCGGCCGGGAGGAGGTAGTCGAACGACGCCGTGTCCACCACTGGTAGTCAGGGGCGCGGTGCCGTTGCCGGCCCGTTTCCCCATCCCCCTTTCAATCCGTGCATGCGGTTCTCCCGCACACGGCTTACCGACGGTCGTCTGAACATGGTTACGCAGCCTTCGGGTAGCGGATGGTGCC